>CAMOLN010000012.1 GCA_946618745.1 uncultured Alphaproteobacteria bacterium
ACTCGAACTCACGACCCTCGGTTTTGGAGACCGATGCTCTACCAACTGAGCTATACCCCTATCAAACTGAAATGCTTATAAAACATTTCATTTCACAAATCAAGAACTTTTTTATCTTATCGACTTATCAATCGGATTAAATCTTAGGCGCAAAACTTGCCATTTGTCATATCTGTCGGCATATTTTTCCGCCAAAATTTCTTTATACACCGGCTCACAGATATGCACTGCACGCACCGCCGAATTAGCCACTGAACGGAAATGTCCGTCAGAATTATAACGCGACTTATCCATCACTTCTACTGCCCGCACGGTGCCGTTTTGGTTCAATGCCGCCTTAATCTCAATCACCATATCTTCAATTCCCATTGCACCTGGGTCAAGATTCCAACATTGGCGCAAACGCCCAGCTAAAGCATCCATCTCTGATATCGACAATTCACTGAAATACGAGCCGATTGTACCTCCCTCAACTCCCATATTGGCAACTTTAGTGCCTTCTTTAATCGTAGCACTGTCTGCCTGATCCGCCTCTTGTGCCAGTTTATCAACACTTGCCAACAAACTCTTCAACGGATTAGCCAATTGCGGCTCCGATTTTTTAGGTTGTTCTTTTTTCGGTTCAGGCTTTTTCTCTGGTTTCTTTTCCGGCTTTGGTTTAGGCTTTGGAGCAACCGGCTTTTTCGGTTGCGGTGCAACAACAAAACTCTTCTTCGGCTCTTCGGGAGCTTTTTCTTCCGCCTTTGGTTCGGGCTTTTTAGGTTCTTCCTTTACTTCTTCTTTAACCGGAGCCGGTTCATCTTTGGTATAATTTTCTTCTATCTTACGTTTTTCAACCGTAGCCGCTTTATCTTCTTCGCCAAACTTTGCTTTAGGCGGAAGATTAGTCATTTCGGATATCTTAACATCTTGCAAATCAACAATAATCGGAACTTGTCCTGCCGGTGTCTTATTCCACCAAAACATCGGCAGTTTTACCATAAACAATGCCAAAACCGCTAAATGCAAAGCTATTGATTTTTTTAAGCCCGATTTCATTTGCTTCTATTTTTTCCTGTTCGCTTTAGGTTCGGTCTTTAATCCCACTTTTTCGAATCCTGCCTCTTTTAACAAGGCCATCAATCCGATAACTCTTCCGTATTCCGCTCCCTGATCGCCGGAAATGGTAATCGTAACTTCATCATTTTCGGCTCTGATAGCCTTAACTTTATCCACAATCTTGTCAGCCGGAACTTCGGTTTTTCCGATGTAATAATAGCCTTCCTTATCAACACTGATATTAATTGAAGTGTCCTCTCCTGTCAGATTCTTACCCCCTACTTTGGGCAAATCCAACGCAATACCCGAAGTCATCAGCGGTGCCGCTACCATAAACACCACCAATAACACCATCATCACATCCATTAAATTGGTGATATTGATATCCGAATTCAGACGAAACCGTTTAGAACGACGACGAAGTTGAACTCCCTGCATAATTATTCTCCCGCCATATCTGCTCTGATTGCGCTATCATCAATCTCGCGCGACATAATGGTTGAAAATTCCGACATAAAGGCTTCCAATTTCTTGGCATACCTGTCTAAATCCGAAGAAATCTTGTTATAAGCAACCACAGCCGGAATCGCGGCAATCAATCCGAAAGCCGTGGTAAACAATGCCTCTGCAATACCCGGCGCCATTGCAGACAACGAGTTGCTCTGCGTCAAAGCAATTGCATTAAAACTGTTAATAATACCCCAAACCGTGCCGAACAATCCGACCAAAGGTGCCACCGAACCGGTCGAGGCTAAAAATCCCAAATGTGTTTCCAAAGAATCCAAATCTTTATCCATTGTTACCATCATCGCTTTTTCAATGCGCTGCTGCAACGACACCCCGCGCACCCCTCTATCGGTCTTTGCTTTCAAAATATTGGTACGTTTCCATTCTTTCATTGCCGCCATAAACATATTAGCCATCGGCTCATTCGGCGATGCTCCCAAAGAATCATACAATCTGTCCAACGATCCCCCTGACCAAAAACTCTCCTCAAATTTAGCGGTTTTTTGTTTTAATTGGCGCAACAATCCCATTTTTTCAAAAATAATTGCCCACGACCAAACTGATGCCAAAATCAACCCGATTAACACCACTTTAGTAACGCTGTCGGCTGACCAAACCAAATCCCACATCGAGCTTCCGCCTGTCTCTGCTGCATTTTCAATAACTTCCGTTTCCATTTCTTTCACCTTTATAATCAAAATTGTAAAACCTTGTCGCCAACATAACAAAAAATCCTAAATAATCAATTAACTTTACTTAGTTTTTACAACTTTTTTATTTACTTTCGACAAAATTTATAGTATAATAAACTCATAACTTGCTATGATTGGAGAAACAACATGACAGAAACTCACCTTCAAGGACCTACTCCTTATCAAGAGGACAATCGATATTATTTATACGATGGAACTACTGATTGTGAAATAGGAGCTTATAAAGACGGATACCCTTGTAAATATGAAGAAAATACCCCGGAATATCGATTATATCAAAAATTTATGAATGCTGATTTAGTTAATTGGAAGAAACTCGATGATAGTAGTTTACTTATGTTTCCATGCCAGCAACATAATGAATATAATGAATATAATGAATATATTGCCATATCACCTTGCCGTATCTCTGATGATGAAAAAACGGCTGTTCAAAAATTTCGAGCTGAACACCCTGAAGTTATTTATGAAATCCCTGGCAATGGTTGGGAGTTTGTAAAAGAATGTTCAAAAGTGCCTATTCAATTTCACCTTTATAGTAAAGAAAATAATAAATTTATAGAAATAAATACTACTACCGACGGTAATTTTAATTTTAACAACATTCCAAATGACCTAAAAGAAGCCTTAGAAGGCATCAACCCGAAACAACTAAAAGAGCAACAAGATAATCTATATAGATCCAACAGACCGTTTATGAATATTGGCGATAACAACCAATATTTTCTTTTTCATCCAGATTTTATGAAAGAAATTCCCGACAGAACTTCTGATAAAGCTTTTCGAGAAATGATAATGCTGGAAAAAAGCGGAAGAACTGAATTTCCTAAAATTACTAAACCAATTAAAAATAATTCACACAATCCATTAAGCAAATCACCCAATTCACCCCAAACACCTTATCTGGAATTATAAACTTTCTCAACTAAAAAAGCTCGACCTTATGTCGAGCTTTTTTTCAATCAAGGCGGCTAAGCCGCTTTTTCTAATTCTTTAATTGCTTCGTCTATCAGTTTGCCTTGCGCTTTATCATCTAATTCTTTTTGCAACAATTTTCTCACCGTTGCCATAGTCAACTCAGCAGTTTTCACTGCCACTTCTCCAGCCGCATTTTCCTCAGCCAATGCCAAATGAGCTTTGGTTTCTTCTTCGCGCTTTTTCATATCCGCTTCCAAACGTTGCAAGGTTTCTCTCTTCAAAACCTCCACCTCATGTTCGGAACGTTTTAACATCTCAGCTGCCTCTTTTTCTGCTCCGCGGAATTTGCGCTCATATTCCGCCAACATCTTCTGAGCATCTTCTTTTAAATCAACTGCATCTTTAATTCGTTGGGCAATTTGTTCACCTCGACCGCGCAACAACCCCATAACAGCCTTGCCAACCGGTCGTGCCAACAACAAAACCACCAACACAAACGCCGCACCGACCCAAAACTCGGCTTCCAAATAAAAAGCCTCATGTCCGTGTGCACCCAACTCTTGTGCCGTATTCTCCAAAGCTGTTGCCACGCTTTCCGCAGCATTCAACACTGCATCTTGCGTAGCATCTATGATTTCTTTATTGGGCATAACTTCATCCATCTGCCTATTCCTTCTTCAAGCTGTCCAGCACCTTTTGTGCCTTATCCAAACTAACTCCGGCAAACCCCACCTTTGCTAACACATCAACCGCCAAGGCTACTGCAGCATCTCCTATCTTTTGCAAAGCTTTATTCTTTGCCGCATCAATACGTTTTTCCCCTTGCTCTATTTCAGCATTAAGTCTGGCTGCCAAATCTGATTGCTTGCGAGTAACTGTTTCGTTCAACTCGTCTTTTGTCTTTTGTAATTCCATATTGGCTTTTTGACTGGCCTCGCGCACAGCCGTCTCATAACGTGCTATTCCTTCCTCGACTTGCTTTTTCAGCTCAGCCGCTTTGGCTAACTCGCTGTCAATTTTCTCTTTACGCAGATTTATCATTTCCGCTGTCTTAGGAATAATGAATTTGCTCATTATAAACAACAAAGTGAAAAAACAAATCGTCAGCCAAAAAAACTGCGACGGAAAAACACTAAAATCTAACTGTGGCATATCTCAAAACCTCAATTTGCCTTATCACTGCGGAAACTCCGAAATTATGAGCTTCCGCCTATGATAAGGATTATCAATAAATATAAACTAGTTGCCGGTTAACATAACCAAAGCAATAACCAAAGCATACAATGCAATGGCTTCAACGGCGGCAAATCCGGCCCAACCATAAATATCTACATCTTTTTTAACTTGAGGATTGCGTCCTACGGTAGAAATGATGGTTGTCCAAACCTGAGACACACCCCAAGCAGCAACAGTCATTGACAAAGCGCACAAACCAGCACCTAAATAAGCTAACGGTTCCATAATTTTAATCCTTTCATTTAATAAATAAGTTTCGTGTTAATAATTATATTAGTGCTCATGAATCGCATCACCGAGGTAAATGCAACTCAACACTGTATAAATAAAGGCTTGCAGCAAAGAGATGAAAATCTCAAAGCATATAATCGCGCTGTCAAACAACAGCGGGACCGCCCCTAATACCCCCAGCCCGACAATGAAGCCGGCGATAATCTTCAACATAATATGACCGACAGTCATATTAGCAACCAAACGCACTGTCAAACTAAACGGCTTTGACAGAAACGAAATCATCTCAATCGGCACAATTAATGGTGCCAAGGCATAAGGTATTCCTTTCGGTAAAAAAGTTCTCAACCAACCGATTTTTTTCTTCTTAATACCGATGCAAACATTAAACAACAAAGCTATAATCGACAAACAACCTACGGCCGTTAAATGCGATGTAAAAGTAAACGCATACGGAAACAATCCCAAAACATTACCAAATGCTACAAAAGTAAATATCGTAAATATAAACGGAAAATATTTCAATCCTTCAACGCCGACATTCTCGCGCAATAGATTATGCACAAATTCATATAAACTTTCGACCAAAGATTGAGCTGTATTCGGCACCAACGTCCGCTTACGCAAACACAGCCCGAACATAAATGTGCAAGCAATCACCGCAATCACCATAAACAACGATGAATTGGTAAATGACACATCAACATCACCGATTTTTATCGGCATAATCGTTTTTATCTCAAACTGCTCCATCGGATTAGACATAAATTCCAACTCCTATTTTTTACTTTCTTCAGCTTTGGCCAAGCGATACACGTTCAAAACGCCGGCAGCCCCGCCAAAAATTAAAAAAACAATCAAACACCAAGGTTTTGTATCGAACCAATTATCCAAAACATACCCCAACGCTGCCCCCACGATCACCGCTGACAACAAATCGGCACAGATTCTCAAACCGATTCGCGATGCCCGCGATTTATCGGAATTATCCGTAATCTCCCGCCGTAAACAAGCCTCTTTTGCTTGCAATTCGGCAATTCTTTTATCCAATAGTTCAACGTCTTTTGGCATTTTTATCATGAGTGAGAGCCTACAACACTATTTATTAAGCAGTTATTAAAAAAATCAATTATTCCACAGACTAATTATAAACCGCACTCAAATGCTTATCTATAATTTGTGTCATCGCATCAAAAGAGTGGCTTCCAGTTATAGCCTCATTACTTTTACTTGATGATATTATAAACGTCGGGGTTCCTTGAATTCCCAATTCCGACAAACCGACTTTTCTATCACCCAATATACGTGCCGCCGTCTTGTCATCCTTCAAACAAACCGCCGCTCTTTCACTTCCCACACCGCTTAAAGCAGCCAAACGTTTTAACTCTTTTTGCGGATCAAAAGACATCATCCAATCACGTTGTTTTTTAAATAACAAATTCGCAAAATCAAAATATTTATCTTTAGCCACACATTCTGCCAATAAAGCGGCATCCATTGAATTTTTATCCAAAGGCAACGGGACAAACACTATTTTTATTGCACCGTTATCAACATATTTTTTAATAATTTCAGGCAACACTTCCAAATGCATATCTGCACAATGCGAACATCCGAAAGATGAATATTCATAAATGGTAACCTTAGCATTTTGCTTGCCTAAAACATGATCCTCTGGAAAAGCAAAATTAAGCGGAATTTCTTTTTTTATCTCGGCATTATCAGCCGCATAAGCCGATTTTAACACGAACCCTTGTTGTTCGTCATATTCAAAACCTTTTAACGATAAATAAAAAGATGCCGCTAACAGAAAAACTACTCCCCCGGCAACCAACGCACTGATTTTTTTTATAAATTTTTCCATTTTTCTACCCGTTTTTTTTATTATTAATCACAATCGCGTGCCCCAACTCATCTAATGCTGCGCACAATTCCGGATTATTAATTCCTTCCAACTGTTGCCTAATATAATTTTCTTCTTCTTCGCTAACAAGTTTTTTTTCCGAGTTATCACTAGATAAAGAGATATTCTTAACTATCTGCAGATTCTGCATTATTCGCAAACGATCCACTGCCTCATAACCGAAATACACATTAACTTTGCTTAACACAATTTTTGATTTCTGCTGTAATTCCAATGCCATTGCACCACTGGCCGCTTCAATATGCAACACCCCTCCTTTGCGTTCATCTTTCTTAAATTCTATTTTTATCGGCTTAGTCAGTTTAGCCAATTCTTCCCCGACAATATCGCTCCAATTAGCAATAACATCTGCCTCAATAAAAGCTTTTTTTCCCAATATTTTACGCGCAAAAGCTCCGACGACCGCGTCCATATTACGCAAATCACCGCATTTACGCTCTAAACTTACAATTTCTTTTTCATTTTTCATAACAATTCAATTTGTAACAAACTCTATTCACAAGCGCAAGGCTTTTATTGACTCTTTACCCTTAAGAAGAATATAATCCACCCGTAACTGTAAGAGGATTTCCATGGGAAACGGACAAATCATAACGGCAATTTTAGGTTTAATATTTGTACTCGGTTTAGCACTTATTACTATTGCTTTGCTTAAATGGTTGCAAAACAAAGGTGCTGACTTATGCTTATGTAAAAAAATTAAAAAGACCAATCATATCAATATCATTGAACAACGTCGTCTTGACCCCCGCAATTCGGTAATTTTACTCGAAAACGATGGTAACCGCTACCTGTTGTTAGTAGGAGCCGATTCGTCAATAATTATTGACCAAACCAAAGTGAAAGGTTCCGCCAAATGATAAAAAAAATATCTTTTATTCTAACTTTATTGATTGCCGGATTCTTTGTCTGTGATTTAGCTTGCGCCCAAACTATCAGCCTCAACATTGATGATGCTTCAACCGGATCAACCACCGCGCGTATCTTTAGTGTATTGGCTCTTATTACCGTATTATCTTTGGCTCCGTCTATTGTCATTATGATGACATCGTTCACCCGCCTGATAGTAGTCTTTTCGCTCACCCGTTCCGCGCTTGCTACCAATGCTACCCCTCCTAATATGGTTTTGATTTCATTAGCTTTTTTCATGACCATATTTATTATGTCGCCCACTTTTGAAAAATCATGGGAAGAAGGCATCAAACCGGTTATTGATGAAAAAATTGAACTTTCCGAAGGACTGGAAAAAGCAGCTTTACCCTTAAAAGAATTTATGGTCAATAACACCCGCGAAAAAGATTTAATGTTATTTAACGATTTGTCTTCCCCCGAAGACAAAGTCGAAAAAGTTGAAGAAGCACCGCTTAAAATAATCATTCCCGCATTTATGATCAGCGAATTGCGTCGTGCTTTTGAAATAGGCTTTTTAATTTATCTCCCTTTTTTAATAATAGATATGGTAGTCGCTTCCGTCCTTATGTCCATGGGTATGATGATGTTACCGCCCAGTGTAATTTCACTTCCGTTCAAAGTTATATTTTTTGTTTTGATTGACGGATGGTATATGTTGGCCGGATCGCTGATTAACAGCTTCCACTAGCCTACATCAATTCTCCATGCATGGCCCTTAACCTCTTTATTCTGTCCTCGGTTGAAGGATGGGTACTGAATAATCTTGCCAACCCCGGAATACCGCTAAACGGATTTACAATAAACATATGTGATGTTTGCGAAGTTGCATTATTCAACAAATTTCCTTTAGCCGCATCTTCTAATTTTTGCAAAGCCGATGCCAACCACTCCGGATGACCGGTCAAACGAGCCGCTCCTTCATCAGCTTTATATTCACGTTCGCGCGAAATTGACATTTGCACAATCGCTGCCGCAATCGGCATCAATAATATTGCCAAAGCTCCGTTTCCGCGTTGTTGATTTCCATCACTCCTTGCTCTCGCAAAATTCGCCAAATAAGCTATCGCACTGGCAAATGTTGCCGCAATTGTTCCGGTCAAAATATCATAATGGCGAATATGGCTCATTTCATGTGCCAACACACCTTCAATTTCCCGCTCTGACAATATTTTCAATAACCCTTGCGTTGCCGCCACCGCCGCATGTTTCGGATTACGTCCGGTTGCAAAAGCATTCGGCACATTCTCCGGAATGATATAAACCTTAGGCATCGGCAAATTGGCATTATACGCCAAACGTTGCACTATCTGATAAAATCTCGGACTCTGCTCCGGTAAAACTTCCATCGCTTTATATTGCTTTAATACCAATTTATCACTAAAAAAATAACTGAAAAAATTAAGCCCTAAAGCAATTAAAAAAGCTGTTTTCATGCCTTGCACACCACCGATCATGTTGCCGAAAAACATAAAAATCAGCACTAACACTGTCATCATTATAAAAGTTTTACTTCTTCCCATTTCTATTTAGTCCTTCTTAATCAAATCTTTAATAACTTCTCCGGCCATAATCAATCCGGACACTGCCGGCGTAAATGAAGTCGAACCGATAATCCCGCTCTTGTTTTTATGCGGTGTTTCTTTAGAATAAACCACTTTTAACTTATCAATTCCGCGCTTACGCAACTCCTTACGCATAATTGCCGCCAACGGACAAACACTGGTTTGATAAATATCCGCAACTTCAAATTGCGCCGGATTAATCTTGTTACCGGCCCCCATTGCCGATATTATCGCTACACTAGCGCGCTTTGCCGCTTCAATCAAGCAGATTTTACCACTTATCGTATCAATCGCATCAATAATATAATCATATTTTGCCACATCTAATTGCTCTGCTGTTTCAGGCAAATAACGCATTTTATACGTTACAACTTTGCAATCAGGATTAATATCCGCGATTCTCTGTGTCGCCGCTTCAACCTTATACTGTCCGATGGTCGAATGCAAAGCATACAATTGCCGATTCAAATTTGTAATTTCAAATTTATCACTATCAATCAAATCTATTGCCCCGATTCCCGCTCTTACCAAAGCCTCAACCGCATAACTTCCTACTCCGCCGACACCGAACACCGCCACACGCGATGCCTTCAGCTTCTTCAAAGCCTCTGTCCCGAAAATCAATTCACTGCGCGAAAATTGGTCTGCCATCTTATCTTCCTCATAAACCGATAACAATTATTATGGCAAATTTAATCGCTTGGCAAGAAAAATATCATCAAACCGATTGTTTTTGCCTCTGCCGTTATTATTTAAATTCACGGAGGTCACCATGCTGGTCAACGACAAAATGCAACAAAATTACGAATATTTTTATACCGCTCGCGAAGGTGAAGATTTTGCCCCTGATTTCACCCCTGACCTAACTCCGCCGCAAATGCTGGCCTTGGGTATTTTTGAGGGACACTATCTTAATGATTGTAAAAAAGAATTCCCTTACCAATGGTTCAAAAATGCCAAATTATCCTTGCCGCAAGCCGATGCCGGGATTAATTATTTTAAAATAAAATCGCGTATGTCATTATCCGAATGGCGCCGCCGCGGTTGGATTATCGGTCCCGACCCGCGCGGTTGGTTTCAATGGTATTGCCGCTACTATATGGGACGCCGTATCCCTGAAATTGATGCTTGGCAAATCAAACGTTGGCGTGCCTTCAAACGGCACTATATCCAAGTAAGGAAAAACTGTCCGATTCTGGACTTTGACTGTCGCCGCCGCCAACGTCAATCCCTGCTGCAATGGGCTTATAATCCGCTGTTTTAAATTTAGGAGAAGCAAATGAAATTACTTTATATTAATACCTGTGTTCGCAAAGAATCCCGCACCAAAATCCTGGCCGACTATTTGGTGGACAAGCTGAAAGCCGAAGTCAAACAAGTTGACGTTCCGACTTTAGGTCTCAAACCGTTGGATGAATATATGCTGAATCTGCGCACTCAATGGGTTGAACAAAAACAATTTGATGATGCCCTGTTTGATTTGGCAAAAGATTTTGCCTCCGCCGATATAATTGTCATCGCCGCTCCTTATTGGGATTTATCTTTTCCGACTTGGCTCAAACTTTATATTGAACATATCAATATAATCGGTTTGCTTTTCAACTTCTCTCCTAAAGGCGATGTAATTCCGTTATGCCGCGCTCAAAAACTTTATTATGTCACCACCAAAGGCGGCTATAACGACGACAATTTCGGCTACGAATATATCAAAAATCTGGCGCAAAACTTTTACGGCATCAAAGATGTAAATCTCATCAAAGCCGAAGGGCTGGATATTTACGGAACCGATGTATCGGAAAAAATAATTCAAGCTCGCCGCGACATTGATGAAATACTCCTCGCTTAAAAAACAACCCCGTCATTCAGCTTAAGCCGAACAACGGGGTTATTCTTATTCTTCATACTCCTCATCCAAATCATAAATTCTCCACGGCACTCCCGTGTAATACAACAACACTCCATTGTATTTTTTCACGGCAACCGAGGTATCCGCCGGGAGAATATACCCGACGTCGAGAATTTCTTGCGTGGTCAACGGCCCGATTTTAAGCCGTTTACGCAGCTCTTTTGTGACGATAGCTTTTCCTTTTCGGTCATACTTCAGATTGTCAATATCTATAAGAT
>CAMOLN010000013.1 GCA_946618745.1 uncultured Alphaproteobacteria bacterium
ACGCTCTTCCGATCTATGTTTATTATCAAAAAACGAAGCACTACGATGCAATAATTTTTTGTATAAATCAAGTTTGAGTGAATTGGATACCTTTTGCCCCACCCAAGTGTTAAGATAGGTAGCAATATAGTTGAAAGTGCTTTGCAATAATGTAAAAACAATAATCAACAAAGGAATATAAGCGGTATAACTGGATCCTTTCTCGACCATAACAACGTCCATATATGGTTTGAGTGCCCAAGCAATAACCGCATCCATTGCACCAATAGGGATAGTGATAGTCATAGCTATCAAGGCTCTGCCCCAATAAGGTTTGACATATTTCCACATTTTGGAATAGTTAACACATAAATCAGATTTTTTTAATGACTGGCAAAGGTTCTTAAACATTACAAAACCCTGAAATAGTTAGAACGACGAAAGTATATTACAGCAACTTATATTTTTTGCAAATGCTTTTAGCAAGATATACATTGTCATTAAGCATAAAAATAAGGTCGGGGACAGACATCCTCGACCTTATTTTTCGTGCGACGGGCTAACCTACATACGGTGTGCCAACCGCACCTCTTGCGGTAAGAACCTTTCTGTGTACACATCACACATTTGCGATGGATAAAAGAAAGGCGCATACCTCTTTCTGTGTATCGGATGGAGATTGCAACTCTCCGGGTAGGACGCCAAGGGTATTTTAATTTTCCCAAGAGGGAGATACCCCAGTCTTTCTGCGCAGAAGTCAAAAACTTCGCGCAGATCTTCGGTTAAGGCAAGGAGTATCTCCGTGCCGTTAACCATTGACGCGCCAATTTGCTGGTGTGCGCAATGCCAGGACATCTTCTCCGTCGCAAACGGAATAAAGATTCCATCAACCTTAAGTCCGACAGGTTTACCGTTTTTTTGGACTTCATACCAAAAAGCGGACTTAATAATAGGGTTTAAAGCGGACTTGATGGGTACTTCAGAAAGTGTACCGTTATTGCTGTACACTATAGCTATTTTTTCCATATTGTTAAGTATTTAAAATTAATAATTTGTATTTAATTAAGTAATGATTCTTTGTTAACACATATTTTTGATTTTGGCAAGGATTCTTTGGTTAATAAATTTAATTTAAAGATAGTATAATGGTTGAGCCGTGATTTGAAGGAGAGTTTTGCCCCCAAACGACGGGAATTTTCTTTGACTGTATATAAACCCAGCCCCCAACCGGATTGTTTAGAATCTTGATAAAAACGCTCAAAAATTCGGGATTGAGCTTCTGAAGAAATACCGCAACCATCGTCTATTACCCAAACAGAATCGGCATTATTCCCTAAAATCACTTTGCGGTGAGCAAATTTGAAAGCATTATCCAACAAATTGCGTAAGATTGAAGACAATAAGGCTTGATTACTGATAAGGTTAACTTCTTGAAGACGACAAGTCAGCAGAATATTTTTGGCTTGAGCAACGCTTTGAAATTCCTGACAAACCTCTTGTAATACAGCTTTTAAGTCTATGGGATGCATTATCGGACGACTATCACCGCGAGCGAGATCGGATGCATTATTTAATAAAAGGGTTATTTTTTCTATCTGAAATGCAATTTTGGAAGCATAATTGTTATTATCAGAATTATTAATTAACGAATCGCTATACAAACGGATAATTTGAAGATGATTTTTAATATCATGCCCCAATGATGCTATGGTTAGCTTATCACTGCTTCGGCAATAATCAGTGATGTCCTGCAAAATTCCGCACGCACCTTCGTCTCCGTTGAGATATATCGGCATGGCGGAAAAACGACACTGTTTTATCGAACCGAGTGCGTCAATTATACGGATATTCCCGTCGATATGCTGTTTATTTATTATCAAATCACGCAATTTCTTACGATATAAATCAATATCTTCGGAATGTATATAGCGGCGTAGCAGATTATAGTGATAACTTTTGGTTTTATTATCAAGGGCAAACAATTCATACATACCATCAGACCAATAAAATACTTTTTGGGCTGAATTAAGCTCCCAATAACCTATTTTAGCTAAATTTTCGATTTGTTCCAATCTTTGCGAACTTTGATGTAATAATTCCGACTGACGGCGAATTTCAGTAATATCGTTGAAATTCATAAATAAAATATGTTTGTTCAGGCGTGCCGAAACCCAATAAACACGTTTCCGATACAACCAATAGAAATCCAAATCGTTGTGTTGATAAAAAGCCAGATTGATATTATGAAGTATAAACACTTTATCATCACCGACAACAATATCATTAAGATTACATGATGCATGCAAGTTTTCAAACAACAATCGAGCTTGAGTATTAAAAAAAACTATTCTTCCATCTTTGGATAATGCAATGATGGCTTGGTTAGATAAATCGGCAATAAAATCTGACGTAACTTCGCTTAAATTTGACATACCTCGGCATAACTACATCAACTTATAATTCATTAAGAAATCCTTTTGATATGAAGATATTTTAAAATACCATCCATCATACAAAAAGGCATTATCGTTGATATAATCATTAACCGAACGCATGGCAACGGTATCTGATGATAATTTTATATTAACCCAAACATCTTTAGGTGAGGTTTCGAAAAAATCCAATTCAAATCGCAGACCATAAAAAGTATTGATATCGTATATTTTAGAAATTTTGACATCAGCAAATCTCTTATTGAATAAATCTTCGGGAATAATGTCACTGACATTGAGAGAAGAAAGTGTTTGCAACAACCAACCGGTAGGGATAGTTAAACCTAAACGATCCTGAAAATCTTCCGAAGGTGAACGACGAGAGATAAGATGACCATCAACACCAACCATTTGAATCGCCGACGTAGGTATGTTTAATAGTGATTTAGGCTTCCAAAGTTTGGGAGATGTGGGAATATCATAATTACCGCCGATAAGCCATATATTATCAGAATCGGCACGACGGGCTATAAAAAAACCTTTATCCGGATCTTTCATCCCGACAATAATTGCATCCAATAATTCATCATCGGCATAAGTTTGGACCAATATTCCCGATGAGATATTGCCGTCTTGCGGATTAAGCATAGATAATTCTTTAACCTTGGCTGATCCGGTAGAAACCGGCTGAAGATAAGTACTGCTGTTGAGAGTATCAAAAAAAGATTTTATAACGTCAAAATCGGCATAATAATCATGATAGCCAGGTAAACGCCAATAACCATTGTTTTGGTGCAATTCAACAACATTTTTGTAATCGGTGATAACTATGCGATTAACTCTGGCTCCGGCATCATAAGACTTTGCAAAAACAAGTTTACCTTGGATATTTTTTTCCTGTATTAAGGTTGATATATAAAAAGCCGCTATGGTCAACAATAATACTAACAAAACTCCGATAAAGACGCGTTTGATAATTTTATTCATTAAATTTTCCCTTCATTTTCGCCTGATATAAAAATTGATAAATGCGATATCCCATCCAAAGTAATAATACCGATAACAGCGCGGGTAATATCATCATAACAACAGCAAACCATATTTTGAGTTTATGATAGGATCCTTGGATGTAATAGTCAATCTCTTTGACAGTTTGTTCCAGAGTTCGTTCTTTATTTTGCAAGTCATATATCTTTTTTTGGCGACCGATGGAATTTTTTAATTCGTTATCATTTTTGTCTTCGCGATAAAATTGATTGATTTGCCGTTTAACATCATTTAACTGAAGTTTGAGGCGGTTTAACTGATCGGCGTAACGATTTTTTGCCCATGCGAGAATAATATTATTCAAGTTGATTTTATTGCGAGAAATAAATTTTTGCCCAACTTGGGTATAATTTGACGAAGTTAAATAATCCAATGCATTGCGGATAAAGAAAAAGTTATCGGATGAATAAAAAGAAACACTACCGTCAGGAGATCCGCCTTTCCATAATTGCGGTCCGACCATATCACTATCACTGACGAGCAACAACTTACCATTCTTTTCAGCTTTATTAATAAAAACAGGCATTTTAAGCAACAAAGGACCGTTATCAATTAAAGGACGTTTATACAAAGCTCTGAAATTTCCTTCTACCAATAAAGCCAAAGAAAATTGAAAATTTTCCGATTTCATTTTGTTCATCATGGCATCATAAGTTTGTAAATATACCCATTCGGTAGGTAATAAACTGCTATTGAAGCCGGTTTTAAATAAAGGAGTTATATTTAAATCTTTGTAAAGCGGTTTAAAATTAAACAATGAGCCGTAGTTAAGTCTTAATTCATGTAAATTATTCATAACGGGATGTCGGGTCATTTGTTCTTGATAAACACGTAAATGAAAAGGATAAGGGACCGTTCTTCCTGCAGATATTACTGTTTGATTGTTATCCAAATCTCCTATCAACATATCTTCGTAATATGTTATGCCAAGGTTATCAAGAAATTTTTGCATACCGCTATTATAGGGAGTAAAATCTTTATCTTGGCTCAAACGTATTTCAGAAAATGAATCCATCATTACCATAACATTGCCGCCACGAAGTAAATATTGATCAATAGCATAAAGACTAAACGGTTTGAGAGAAACCGGATAAAATACCAATACTGCATCGACATCTTCGGGAATATAGGGTGATACATCACTCAATGGTTTAATTGCAAATCCGGCCGCACTGAGTAAACGAATAAATGACCAATTATCATCAAGCAAAAACATATTACCAAGAGAAGCAATATTAAAATATGGAGATATAATACCGATGACAAATTTTTTACGTCCGGTCAATACCGAAATAGTGCGACTGATATCATCCTCCAAAATACTTTTACGTTCAATATCAAAAACAGGAATACTTACAGCTTCACTATCGACACGGATTATATTTGCGCCCAAATAAACACTATGGGTCGTATCTTCAAGTTCCAAAGGGCGTAAACCGAATTTTTCCACCGTCATTTCCGTGCTGGAATAAGGCGTTATTTCAACTAATTCCAACTTAATCAGATTGTGACTGTTCTCAACATATTGATTCAACAGGCGGTTGACATATTCGGCATAGTCACCGTAAATGGAACTTGCTTGTTTAAGATCTTTTGAAACATATAATCTGATGGTTAAAGGAACTTCATTTTTATCAAGAAATTCTTTGGTTGCAGAACTAAGTCGATATCGTTTATCGGCAGTTACATCGCCGATTATGTATCCGAAAAATAATCCGCTCAAGATATTAAACAGGATAACCAGCAATAAGATACCGCCGAATAATATGGCTAATCCTTCACCGGAAGTAATTTTGCGCCTGATTTTCAAAATATTATCTCCTTTTATAGTCAAGAACAGCTCCGGAAAGCCAAACGAAAGCCGCTATCAATGATAAAAAATACAGCAATGCCGCCAATCCTATTTGACCGGATATCATTTCGCCATATTGATGAGAAAAGCTGAAAGAACCGGCTATCTTTGCGGCCAACATACTGCGTGACGTAAACAAACCGGCGATCCATCCCAAATTAACGTTATTTAATAAAAAACAAGCACCTAATCCGGCAGCAAAAGCACCTAAAGCATGATAAAAAAAGGTTGCAGCTAACAAAGATATTGCACACAGAGCTCCACTCATTAAAAATGCTGAAAGATAACAACATAAAATCCAAAAATTATCTAAAGGAAGTAGATTGGCCAATATTGCCCAAATAATACAAGATGACAATAACAAAATACCGCAAACACTCCAAGCTGCCAAAAATTTTCCCAAGACAAAAGCCAGACGAGCAATCGGTTGAGTTATAATAATTTCCAGAGTGCGGGAACGATATTCATCAGCAATCGATCTCATTGTTAAAGCCGGAACTATAATAATGAATAATAAAGGTTGAAGTTTAAAGAATTGTTGCAGATTAACCGAAGAAGCGATATAAAAATCCGTACCTAAGAAAGTAAAAGCAGCCGCCATCATAATATATACTAAAAGTAAAAGATATATTATTCGACTGGCAAAATAGAATTTAAAATCTTTATAAAAACAGATCAAAACATCGTGTATCATAAAAAATTACCTTTGCGTAAGAGTGAAAAACGAATCTTCAATACTGAACTGATGAGCCTTCTTTTTGAGTTCATAAGGAGTGGCATCACAAACCAAATGTCCTTCCATAAGCAATAAAATTCTTTCGGCTAAAGCTTCAACATCCTCCATAATATGGGTGGATATAAGTATGGCACAATTACGGCTGCATTCTTTGAGGAAAGCACGTAAATTAACCTTTTGTCGGACATCCAAGCCTTCACAAGGCTCATCCAATATCAATAACTTGGGGTGGGTAATCAAAGCTCCGGCAATAGCGACACGACGTGCGAATCCTTTAGACAGATGTTCACATTTTTGATCTGCAACTTCAGTCAATTCCAGTTTTGACAATATTTGTGGAAGATTTTTATAAAAATTCGCAGAAGAAATATGCTTGATGTCATTCATAAATTTCAGATATTCCACAACCATCATTTCCGGATAGACTCCGCCATTTTCGGGAACATAAGAAATGTCAGCCGAAGCCAAACAACGTTGATTGACAATATCGTGTCCGAAAATTGTAATTGTTCCGTTGTCGATTTCATAATAGCCGGTAAGCATACGCATTAATGTTGTTTTACCTGCACCATTAGGTCCGAGTAAGGCAGTAATACCATGTGAAGACAGGTTGAAACTGATATCGTTAATAACTTCACGATCACCTAATTTTTTGCAAAGATTGGTTACTTTAAGCATGATTTTTCCCGCTTGTATTTCAATCAATTCGGTTGTATGATAACATAATTATTTTAAATTTTAACAATTATTTTCATTTTTCAAAATCTTTGATGACAAAATGAATATTTTGTTTTATATAAGTTATAAATTTAAAATATTGAGTGGGATAACTTTCGGATGAAAATAATAGAATTATACACTAAAGAAGAAACCAGAAATCTGAAAATGGGACTGGCAGTGTTGGGAGCGATATTACTGATATTTTTGGTAGTATTGCTTTCGCGCAGCGAGATTGCGCCTAAGGAAGGCGGAAGATATTACCAGCTTTATGCACGTTTTAATCGTACCGACGGATTACAGGTTGGAGATGCGGTAAGGCTCTCCGGCATAGATGTCGGACGCGTAACCGATGCTACGTTGGACGACGATTTCAAAGCGATTTTGAAAATGGAAGTTAAGGAAAACGTTAAACTACCGGATGACAGTTCGGTGGCTATTGTCAGTTTCGGCATTATGGGAAAAAAATATTTAGAAATTGAGCCCGGAGGCTCGGAAGAAATGCTAGAATCGGGAGATGAATTTTCATATACCCAAGATGCTATGGTTTTGGAAGAGTTAATTGAGCGAATTATTGGTATTGGCAAAGCTAAACGCCAAGGTAAAAAGGAGAACACTGAAAATGAGTAAAGTTGATATTTTTTCTTTTAAACGACCAGTTGAAACCATAATGGGAGTAGCTGTTTTGCTATTAGTGGCGGTATTTTGCTATTTTGCTTATTCGGTATCGGATCTGCAAGTAGTGAAAGGATATAATATTAATGCCAGTTTTCTAAAAGTGGGAGGGTTAAATGTCGGATCTGATGTGCGGATTAACGGCATTAAAATCGGAACAGTGGTCAGCCAGAAGTTAGATGAAAATGATTATACGGCAAAAGTGGTCATGAGTATTTCTTCAAATATCAAATTACCGGTTGACAGTGTTGCGGCAATTGTTTCCGATGGACTAATGGGCGATAAATTTATTAAAATTGATCCTGGTCATGCCGAAGAAGTGTTAAAAGACGGCGATCAATTGCAAAACACCAAAGATTTCAAGACTATTGAGGATTTGGTAAGTGAAGTGGTTTTCATGGTAACCGGTGATGAATAAATATAAATTATCTTTTGTTTGTTTATTATCTTGTTGTTGTGCCTGTGTTACAACAGCGGTTGCTGACGATATTGAAATGAATACTGCCAGAATGCAAGCTATGGATAAAATAACCGGGCATGTTACCGAGATTGATGTTCCGGTAAAAGGAGTGGTTAATTTCGGATCATTTTCAATATTGGTACGTAAATGCGTAACCCGTTCTCCGGATGAAGCCCCGGAAAATACTGCATTTGTTGATGTGGTTGATGATTATGAATCGGATAATCCTGTAAATATTTTTAAGGGATGGATGTTTTCTTCAACTCCGGCTTTGAGCCCGGTTGAACACCCTATTTATGATGTATGGTTATTACAATGCTACAACAACAATCATTTAGATAAAAGCGGTTTATTAACAGAAGAACAGTTGGCTTTGCGTGATACTTTACCTATGCAAAGGATGGAAAAAGTGAAAATCAATGTCGGAAATATTGAGGACATGACCGATGTTGAAAATCAGAATGATATCAAAGCTGAATTGCCGTCAAACGAATCGAAAGAAATTGTTAAAGAGACCGAAAGCGGATTAAGTGATGATGATTTTGTATCGGAAGGTGAAGAAGATGGTTTTGGTGATACGGCTTCTGATACAGCTACAAGCAATGAATAAATATAACATTATGCTTTGAAGTTTAATCCCCAAACCGAATAACGACCGGCGTCATCTTGCCAGTTTTCGCGGACTTTAACAAATAAAAACAAATGAACTTTATCCTCGAGCAACTTTTCTAATTCATTACGAGCCGAACTGCCGATTTTTTTTATCATTTGTCCGCCTTTGCCCAAGATAATAATTCTTTGATTATCTTTTTTAACATAAATGGTAATTTCTGCCCGTATCGAGCCGTCATCACGCCGTTCCCATAATTCAGGTTCGACCGTTAGTTCATAAGGTATTTCCTGTTGCAGATATAAAAACAATTTTTCTCGAACAATTTCTGCTGCCAATAATTTCAACGGCATATCCGACATTTGCTCTTCGGGATAATACCAAGGACTGTCGGGTAAATTATCTGCCAAATAATTATAAAAGATATCCATATTTTTGCCAGAAGATGCAGATACGAAAAAAGTTTCGCAAAAACATCCTGCAGCATTAAGTCGGGCACTCAATTCCAGTAATTTATCTTTTTTAACCAAATCTATTTTATTGATAAGCAAAACTGCGGATTGTTTTTTCTTCTGCAGTTCGGAAATAATGTGATTAACTTGGCCATCAATTCCGGATTTGGCATCAACTACCAAAACAATAATATCGGCATCACCGGTGCCGTCCCAAGCATTAGCAACCATAGCACGATCAAGCCGCCGCTTGGGTTTGAATATACCGGGAGTGTCCAAAAAGATTATTTGAGTGTTATTCCAAACACCTATCCCCTTGACAGTGGTGCGAGTAGTCTGAACTTTTGGTGAAACTATTGAAACTTTTGAGCCGACAAAATGATTAGTAATGGTGGATTTTCCGGCATTAGGAGCACCGATTAAAGCAACAAAACCGCATTTGGTATCACCTGTCATGCTTGCACCTGTTCCAATAAGGTTTTAGCGGCTGCGAATTCGGCTTGTTTTTTATTGCGTCCTTCCCCTAAAGCACTTTTATTACCTAATACAACTTTCATAATAAATAACGGTTCATGTTCGCTACCTTCACGACGAACCATAGTATATTCCGGAGTGCTAAATCCATGATGATGTGCCCATTCTTGCAAAGCAGTTTTTGCATCTTTGGGCGGATTAGTATTACGGTCAATTAATTCGCGCCAATGATTATTCACAAAATCGATTGCAGCATCAATACCGCCGTCAATATAAACTGCCCCGATCACTGCTTCCATAACATCACACAAAACATTTTCATTGGAACGAAGATCATCGGATAATACCTTCATAAAACTGTTCAGATGTAAAGTCTTGGCCATATCGGCAACAGTTTCTTTACAAACCAATTTGACAAATCTTTGAGATAAATTTCCTTCGGGTTCTTCAGGAAAAATGCGATATAATAACGAGGCAACCGCCACACCTAAAACGCGATCACCTAAAAATTCCAACCGTTCATAATTCCCGTCAACATGCGAATTAATACTGCTGTGCGTAATAGCTTTTTGCAACAAAGATACTTGCTTAAAATTATGCTTTAATATATTTTGCAACTTTTCCATCAATTTACTTTTAATTTATTTTGTTAAACAAACGAGACCAACGAATTTTTTTAACCCAACTCCAGGGCTTATACCAAGCCCCTTCATCATTGTGAGAAAAGAACAAAAATCTGGCTTTACCGACTAAACTTTCTAAAGGGACAAAACCGACATTGACTCGACTGTCATCGGAGCGATCGCGATTATCTCCCATCATAAAATATTGTCCTTCCGGAACCTCAACTTCCATAAAATCATCATTAGCTTCATTATCGGAAACTTCCAAAATATAATGCTCTTTACCTTCCGGTAAAACTTCAATATAGCGATGATAATGTTCGGTAGCACCGAAACGATTACGCACGGCAAACTCGTCTTCGTTTTTACGTTCAAGTTTTTTGCCGTTGATAAAAAGTCGACCATTGACTAATTTTATTTTATCTTTGGGAAGACCGATAACTCTTTTAATAAAATCGGTAGAATTGTCTTGAGGATTTTTAAATACTACCACATCTCCCCGTTGCGGCTCATCAACCCAAATACGTCCGCTGAACAAAGGCAAGCTGAAGGGAAAAGAATGGCGCGAATAACCATAAGTGTATTTTGAAACAAATAAATAGTCTCCGACATAAAGAGTGGGATACATCGAACCTGAAGGTATTTTAAAAGGTTCTATCCAAAGACTACGGATAACCACAGCAATAAGAATAGCGTAAAACACCATTTTTATAGTATCAATAAAACTTTCTTCTTTTTCCATAATTCAAACCTTTGTTTTTAACTATCTGCATAATATAACTTTTTTTGCATTTAACAACTATATTTTTTCAATAATAACAACTGCTTGAGCCCAAGGACGATCATCACTTAGCGATACCCATATACGAACTGAATCAACGGAAGCTATGGCTTGTAATTTTTGCAAAGCCATGCCCTTAAATTCTAATTCGGG
>CAMOLN010000014.1 GCA_946618745.1 uncultured Alphaproteobacteria bacterium
AGCCGGAGCTTCGGCTTTAGCTGCAACAGGTTCATCAACTTTTATCAAACCGGCAGGCATCGGCAATTTTACTGAAGTAGATTTCTTTACGGCATCGGTAACATATACCCAAGAATTATCCGATCCTGGAACACCACCTTTTACCATAATCAATCCCTTATCAGCATTAACAGCCACAACCTTCAAGTTTTGAACGGTTACCCGCTCATCTCCCATATGTCCGGCCATTTTCTTGCCCTTAAATACTTTACCGGGATCTTGTCTTTGTCCTGTAGAACCATGCGAACGATGTGAAATTGATACACCGTGAGATGCTTCCAAACCGCCGAAATTGTGACGTTTCATAACACCGGCAAAACCTTTACCGATTGAAGTACCGCAAACATCAACAAATTGACCGGCAACAAAGTGTTCTACAGATAATTTATCGCCGACTTTCAACAGGCAGTCTTCCGAAACTCTGAATTCCGCCAATTTACTCTTCGGCTCAACATTAGCCTTTGCAAAATATCCCTTCATCGGCTTTGTCAGATTCTTTGCTTTGATGTCGCCGCAACCCAATTGAACAGAAGTATAACCATCTTTCTCTTTGGTTTTTATTGCAACAACTTCCAAGCCGTTAACCTGCAAAACCGTAACCGGAACATGAGTTCCGTCAACTTCAAAAATGCGGGACATTCCAAGTTTTTTTGCAATCAGACCTGTACGCATTATTATTTTTTCCTTTTCTTAATAGGTTGACTCATCCGAATACTTAATAAGCCAACATTAACATTATAACTTAATTTCGACATTAACGCCGGCAGCTAAATCTAACTTCATTAAAGCATCAACTGTCTGCGGTGTCGGGTCCACAATATCCAGTAATCTCTTATGTGTACGAATTTCAAATTGTTCACGTGACTTTTTATCGACATGCGGTGAACGATTTACCGTAAACTTTTCGATTCTGGTCGGCAGAGGTATCGGACCTCTGACATTAGCGCCTGTTCTTTTGGCTGTATGCACAATCTCAGCAGTCGAGAGATCAAGCAATCTATGGTCAAAAGCCTTCAAGCGAATTCTTATATTTTGTGCATCCATTTTTACACTTTTCCTTATAACTAGACGGCGCTAACTCAAAAACTTTAAGCCGGCCATCTAAATTGTTAAACCATGCAGAGCCTTGCAATCCACCTTACTCTCTTCGATTCTAACCAACTGGTTAATCCGTAAAAAAAATCAGTTAAATCCAAGGGTTACGTTATGTTTTATATCTCAAAAAAACTAACAAAACTTATTGTCAGCTCTCTGATACTGCGGGTTTGTAACATATCTTAAAATTAATTGCAAGTAAAATTTACACAAAAAATAAAAAAAAATTATTTTTTAAATCTTCGCAAAGCCTTACCTAGACTCTATTTGAGTCCTCCAAAATTTTTGTCAAATTAACTTATAAAATTAAAAAAGGTACCTTTACAGATACCTTTTTTAATTTGTTCAGATTAGTTGCTTTGTGCCGCACATCCGTTTCCGGTAAGAGTTACCGTATTACTATTATTGTTAACGCTTATCTCAACATCACAACCATTGGATGGTTGATAACCGGGCACGTATATAAAGCACATTGTTCCATGCGGAATTATTGTACTTGAACCTACATTTTCGCCATTTAATTCAACATTTACAGACCTAATACGTCTGCTGGGACCATACCATAACTCATCCATGTAAGCAACTGGCGTATTAGTATCTGTCGCTAAACTGCTCGACCACATACTAACTGCCGGATAATTATCACTAAATTGTAAGGTATTTTGAATAAATCCTGTATGATTAGACACATAAGAATTAAATGTAGCCCAATCACCTGCTGTCGGTAAATAGTAATAAACTTTCTGTCCCTCAGCAAAACTTCTGCCGACATAACCTCCCGAAGTCGATGCGTTATTATTACTCATAACAAAATCACTTGTCCCCAGATTATGCATCATACAATACCATGCAGGCGCCACAATTCCTTTACCATCAAGTGCGGTATATCCATTTGATAAAATACCTAAATACGGAGAATTTATCACACCTGAATTTGTAATTCTACTACCGCTACTTGGGTTATAATAAGGAACTCCAAACGTATAATTATAAGTATTTCTCGGACCTACCGCATCACTGACCGTAGTTTTTGTATTATCAAAATCTGTTGCAGTTACCCCGCTGGAAAGCGAATGTAATGTACTTGTAATATCATTACAATTCTCCGGAGCGTAGCAAAGCCAATTTGTATTATATTGCATCAATAAATTGCTTGCATTATCAAAGTTAACAGCATTAATATAAGCTCCGTTATTATTTTCCGGAACTGAAGCTTTTCCCAACCATGGAGACACATATGTTGCCAATAATGACGAACTACTGGGATCTTTAATCATTGCTACCGCAATAGTATTATTCAACATAACACCTGCTTTTTCATAAGTATAATCGCTTTGCGGAACAGTCCCCCCAGATTCAACTGCCTCTTCAATACAAACACCTTCTTTACAATAAACCGAAATTGTCGCTCCTGTCGATGCAGAACATACAAACGCCGGATATTCGTTACCTATTAAATCATCAGTATTCGATGCTGCTGAATCTTCTGCCATATACAGCTTATCCCACCTTACGGGAACGCTCATCGAATTAAACATAAAATTCCTATTATCATTCAAACGATACAAAGTCTTTCCGGCAGAACATTCTTCAATATCATATCCGCAATGAGCATAATTTCCATTACTTTCCGGACATTTACCAAACCGGCCACATTGATTTTGCAACAAATATCCCGAACCGGATCGATTGCGACATGTATTCAAACAACTACGATTATATTCACCAGGGCATGTACAGTCGGTCCTTTTTCTTTTTAAAGGATTACGTTCTATACATAAAGCACCGCTTGGTTGGCGTGGACTTTGGCAAGAAGCCTCATCTTCATCATACTGTGAATCACACCTACAACTGTCATACAACCCGTTACAAGGTTGTCCATTGCCATGTTGTCCGGGATATTCATTACAACTATAAATATATCCTTCACAATTATAACTGGTGCAACCATTCCAATGCTCACCGTTAATGTCCGTGCAACTTACCCCTGCCAACATACTACAATTAGTTTCATCATATTGAAAAATATTCAAATCACATAAACAAATGGAATATTTTGTCGTATCATCCTCTTCTACACAAGTATCACCGCTTCCGACCATATTCTCGGTACAAACATGATAACTGCTGGGACAACCGCAAGATTGATAATATTCAACTCCACCTCTCGTACAACTATCTCCCGTTAACTCTTTCGGAGTAGCACAATTACTTGTTGTCCATACATAATCACAATTAGAAACATTTGAACAATCCCAACAATTTCCCACTCGACGACACCCTGCTCCGTTCGTCGAAGAATATCCTTGTTCCTCACAACTAGGTGGTTCCAAACCACCGTTCCAATCCTCAATTTTTATCACACCGGCCGCGGCATTACCAACATTTACAAATATCCCCAATAATAAGCCATAGCTAACGACCTTCATCACAATCCTCCGTTGTTTATGTATATTCAGAACATTAATGTTATTATAAAACAATCAGGATATTTTTGCAACTATTTTTATATTAATAAAATGTTAAATTTACTAATTCAATGTAAATACCATTTTTCCAGTTCTTTAATTTTATCACGATATGCTATTGCTTTTTCAAATTCTAAATCAGCAGCAGCTTCCTGCATTAAACGATTATAATCCCGAATTTGTTTATCAATATCATCATGCGACAATTTCTCTTTTTTACCTTTACTGCCGACATTATCTTTCATCGTAATTTCATCCAAAACCGAAGATATATTTTTTACAATGGTTTTAGGAATTATACCATGCACCCTATTATAATCTTCCTGTTTTACTCTTCTTCTCTCAGTTTCACCTAAAGCTTTAACCAATGAATCAGTCATATTATCCGCATATAATATCACTCTTCCCTTATCATTACGTGCAGCCCGTCCTATCGTTTGTATCAAAGAACGTGTTGATCGTAAAAATCCTTCCTTGTCTGCATCCAATATTGCCACCAAACAACACTCCGGTATATCTAATCCCTCTCGCAATAAATTAATTCCCACCAATACATCAAACACACCCAAGCGCAAATCGCGGATAATTTCTATGCGCTCCAAGGTATCAATATCTGAATGCAAATAACGCACTTTAATCCCGTTTTCTGCCAAATAACCTGTCAAATCTTCTGCCATTTTTTTAGTTAAAGTTGTAACCAAAACTCTCCCCCCCTGAGCCACAACTTTTTTACATTCCGCCATCAAATCATCAACTTGAGTTGCAGCAGGTCTCACAATACATTCCGGATCTGTTAATCCGGTCGGCCTGATAATTTGTTCAACAAAAACTCCCCCGCTTTGTTGTAATTCCCAATCTCCCGGGGTAGCAGATACAAAAATTGTTTGTCCGCGCATTGAATTCCACTCTTCAAACTTCAACGGACGATTATCCACACACGAAGGCAATCTAAAGCCATATTCCGCCAAAGTTGACTTACGATTAAAATCTCCTCTGAACATTCCACCGATTTGCGGAACCGCTACATGACTTTCATCAATAAACAATAATGTATCTTCCGGCAAATACTCAAACAATGTCGGCGGAGGAGCACCGGCCGGACGTCCGGTTAAAAAACGCGAATAATTTTCAATTCCCTTACATGAGCCTGTGGCTTCCAACATCTCCAAATCAAATCTTGTGCGTTGCTCTATACGTTGAGCCTCTAGTAGTTTGTTTTGTTCGTTAAATTTTTCAATCTGACTTTTTAGTTCCTTACGGATATTCACAATTGCTTGAGCTACTGTCGGCCTTGGCGTAACATAATGATTAGCCGGATAAATTGTCACTTTTTCTAACGTTTTCAATCTTTTTCCGGTCAAAGTATCAAATTCGTCTATCTCTTCTATTTCATCACCAAAAAAAGATATCCGCCACCCTTTATCTTCATAATGAGCCGGAAAAATATCCACCACATCCCCCTGAACTCTGAAAGTTGAGCGAACAAAATTTTGCTGATTACGCGTATATTGCAACTCGCTCAATCTGCGAAAAACATCAGTAGGTTCTATATTTTGCCCAATTTCCAATCGTAATGTCATTGCTGCATATGAATCAACATCACCCAAACCGTATATACACGAAACCGATGCCACGATAATTACATCACGATATTCCAACAACGATCGTGTAGCAGAATTGCGCATCCGGTCAATTTGCTCATTTATAGCTGAATCTTTTTCAATATAAGTATCGGTTTTCGGCACATAAGCTTCCGGTTGATAATAATCATAATATGATACAAAATATTCAACATGATTGTTCGGAAAAAACTCTTTCATCTCAGCATAGAGCTGCGCAGCTAAGGTCTTATTGGGAGCCATAATCAATGCCGGCCTTGAGCAAGCTTCAATTACTTTCGCCATGGTATAAGTTTTCCCTGATCCGGTAACTCCGAGCAACACCTGATTTTTCAATCCGTCATCAACACCTTTAACCAATTCTGCTATCGCTTGCGGCTGATCTCCGGACGGTTGAAATTTTGAACACAAAGAAAATACTGTTTTACTCAACTTTTTCTTCCAAAGATTTCATATAAAACTTGGCAAAATTATTAAAATTATCAATATCGTTAATAGCACTTCTTATTCTATTGATATCAACTTCTTCTTTTTCCAAATGATTCGTTAATACATTAAATGCACTTTCATAAGCTGTTCCCTTAAAATAAGGCATGAATTTATTATATAATCTTACCAAAACCATCTCTTTTCCCGATTTTTTCAAAGCGGTTGCCCAATCCAATATATATCCGATTTGTTCTTTAGACAAAGGCTTACCTTTAACTGGTTCTTTGATCAGATATTTAATCACATTAGAGGCATTATCCCAATCTCCAGCTTTCCAATAAATCTCAAACTTATACAACAATGCATTACTGCTAAAATCATCTTTCAACAAGCTAAGTGCTTGATTAACTTTTCCCATAGCTGCCAAAGCCTTAGCCCTGATAAACCTGCGGGGTGCGCTAATTTCCGGCGACATTTTTTCCGCACTTGTAGCGTCCAACACTTCCAATGCCTGCTCCGGGACTTGTTCAAATAAATAAATTATTCCCAATCTCGCACCAATCCTCCCTATGTCATCAACCGTCAAATCATCTCGTAACAGCAACGACAATAATATATCTTTGGCTCGAGGTAACAAATCCACAGCAACCAACCGATCGGCCAATTTTTGCATGATAACATTGCGATTTTCACTCAAATCCCCTAACCAACTGAAATCCTCATACAACGACAGAGCCTTTATCGGTGTTAAATTTTCATCCGCATGATTGCCGATAAACACGTCCTCAAACACTCTTACCATTTTCTTAAAAATTTTCACTTTCTCTTCATCATCAACAATAAAACCTTCCTCGTTCAAAATTCTCAAAGCATTATAATAGTCTCGATTCTTCAAATAAAGACCTGCTAATTTAGACAGCAATTCAATTTGAAATTTTCTCTCCCCCCATGCAAAACGCAACTTTTCCAGCTCTTTAATTGCTGCAGCCGAATCAATAAAATTAATCATCTGACTCAAAATCGTATGACGAAAACGACCATAAGCCGAAAACATCGCTGAATTAGAATTCAGTAAACCTTGATATTCTTTAATTGCATTACGCAAATATCCCTGCATCTCCAATTTTTGCCCAGATAAATAGGTTATTTGCGGCGACAAATCTCTATACCTATCCTGAACAACATTAAGAATATCAATAAAATTTTGTGCTGACAAATCATCATTAGCTTCTATGGCATTTTGTGCCGCCACAATAGCTATTTTATCTTTAATAGATTGAGGATAATCACGCATCAGTGATATATGACGCATAATCAACTCGTTACTTCCTTCTTCGAATTTATAAGCGCTTTTCGTGATAGTATTCCAAAACTTTCCTTCTGTCGTTTCAAGTATCCGACCGAAAGAAAAATGTTTTTCGGCTTTTTGCCATCTGTGCGCCAAAAAATTAGCAACTCCTGCCATGGCATGAAAATAATCTGTCCGCACTTCCGGCAAATCAATTTCAAACATTTTATCTAAAATATAAAGAGCTTCTGTCCCCAAACCATTATAAACATAATATTTTGCCAAATCCAATCTCAAGGCATTTTTATCTTCCATCGGTGCCGATAATATCTGTTGCTTAAAGTTATTAACCACATCCAAGAAATTTTGCTCGGCCAATTTTTGCGATATTTGTAAATCGAACGGACTCTTTAATATTGCTTGTTCACCACTTTTTTTCAATTTTTGCTGTTGTTTCAAACTATCCAAATCACTGGTGATATTCAAAGATCTGCCTATTGCCTTTAATGTTATTCCCGAATTACCGCGACTAAGCACAACATCGGGAGCATTCACCACAAAAACCATCCCTTGCATGGTTTTCAGCATATCAAAATCAGGATAACGATAAAATGTCTCATTACCCAGGCCTAACTGCGGAGTGGTAAAAATCGACAATGCATCGCCATAATCAGGATCCAACATTGATATAATATTTCCAACAAAAGTAGTCGGCATAAACAAATAAACATTTTTAAAACTGTCAAACTGCGTAAATATTGTAAGATCTTTACGTTCAAACTTCGGGGCACGACCGGTATACAAATCTACAATCCACAACAATCCTTCTTTACGCAGAGAAAAATTAACTCCTTCCTTCGGCTCAATTATTACAATCGTTCCAATCGGATGAGGGAGTGTGTAAATTTTCTTCGCCATTCCTTGAGCTTCCTGTTCCAAATCCGTAACATTGATACTGTTCATGCGATCAAAAACCACCCAAATTTTACCTCTGCGCTCAAAGGCCGCCACATTGACCGGAATATTCCACACAAAACGCAAACTTACTATACTGTCTTTAGAATGTGTAATCTCTTTTTTATCTTCACTGTTATCGGCACTAAAATGTTCAAAAACCGTCTGCTTGATATCTTCGGTAGTAACTTTAGCCGTCGCCGAAACAGCAACACTTATCAACCAAGCATTTAACGAAAACAAAACTAAAATTTTTTTAACCAGTTTCAATTTTCCACGACTCATTAAATATTGTTTCCAATCAATTCGGCAGTAATTGCCTGAGCTTTTTCAGAATCCATCTGCGATAATATTGCCGAAGATGCCGATGGTTTCATTCCCTTAAGTATCGCCGTCGATATATCTATATTCATTGTATTAAAGATTCTCGCAGCATCTTTAGGTTTCATCGAACTGTATAACTTTACCAAGGAATTAATATTCTCCTGTTCCCTTTCCGAATATTTATTTATCAATTTTTCCAAACGTTGTTCATACTCTTTCAATTGACGCAATTTTTTATCGATTTCTTCCTCGGCTACTTTCAGTTGCACTGCCCGCTTATCAATTTCTTGCGACTTTACATCCAAAGCTTCTCTTCTTTCAGCCAACTCTTGTAATAAAGCAATCTCAGAATCACTAAACACAGGCATATCTGCTGCAACTTTATTACCAGACTTATCTTGTAAAACCTGCGTCAATTGTTCGGTATCTTTATCCATCTTCTCTTCGGCCGCAGCCATTGTCGTCACAACACTTATGCGTTTTCCGCTGTTTTTTTGATACAAATCATAAGCATGATTTATCTTTACGCTGAGACTCAACACCGCCACAAAAATAAATATTGGCAATAACCTGACCTTAAAATTAAATCCTGAAATTTTGCTCATTTTATTTTATAGCCCTCAACGCTTTCAACAATTCTAATTCAGCCTCAGCCCTATCATTTTGCACAGCTTCTTTTTTAACCGTATTTCCATCAGATGCGGAAACATTATTTGCTAAACCTCTGGAATTGGAAATCACATTTTCCAACCTGTCTGCCAATGAATCAGCACGCTCGTTAATAAACAGCAAATCACTTTTCAATTCTTTGGCACTATCAACTACTTCTTTTAATCCTTCAGAAGAATGTTCCGTAGCCGATTTCAGTTTAGGAATTGAATTTTCCGCCTTAAAAGTAGCCTCATTAAGCGCTGAAACCAATTGTGCCAAAGCATTCTGATTCTGCCGTAATTTATTCAAACTCTTATTTAAATTATAAGCAAATACAATCATCGGCACCAACAGGCAAATAATCAAAACGTTTAATATCAATTCAATATTAGCCATTTTTTTCTGCCTTTCCTTGCACTCTTATAACAATATGCTGATTTCTGCGCCCCATATTCCCTTCAAATAAAGGCACATCACCGCAATAAATGCTTACATTATCACTCGGCTTTATATCCAACGGAAAAAATGTTCCCTTTTCCCATTTTGAAACATCACTGAGCAAAGCTTTAGTCTCTTTTAAAATCGCCTTTACTTCAATATCGGTGTCCCATAACCTTGACATCAAATGATTTTCCCACACCGTATCACGACCAAATCTCTCACCCATAAACATCTGCAAAAGCAATTCTCTTACCGGTTCCAAAGTCGTATAAGGCAACATCAAATCTATTTTTCCACCGCGACTCTCCATATCAATTCTCAAATGCGCCACAATAACCGCATTAGAATCTCTGGTAATTTGTGCAAACCGCGGATTAGTCTCCAATCGGTCAAATGTAAATCCGACCGAAGTAACCGGATCAAATGCCGCTGACAAATCATTTAAAATCAATTGAATAATTTCTTTAATTATATTCAATTCTATTGTTGTATAAGGTCTGCCCTCAATACGCATTGCTGCAGTTCCTCTGCGTCCTCCCAACAACACATCCACCAACGAATATATCAATGCGCTGTCCAACGACATCAACCCGTAATTATCCCATTCTTCAGCCTTAAATACGTTAATCAATGTCGGCAAAGTCAATGAATCTACATATTCGCCGAAACGCATTGATTCAATAGCTTCTAACGAAACTTCAACATTATCCTGAGTATAATTACGCAAAGACGTTGCCATCTGTCTTATCAAACGGTCAAACACAATCTCCAACATCGGCAATCTTTCATAAAATACCATGTTGGAATTTAATATGGCTTGGACACCGTTCCTCTGTGCCACCATATCACCGTTATTCATTCCATAGCCTAGCAGTGCGTCTATCTCTTCCTGGGTTAATACCTTGGATTCTGCACTCTCATCTTTTATACTACCGTTATTATCAGCCAATTCTCTTTCCTTTACTTTTGCAAATCAAACGAACTGAAATTAATATTTTTTATTTTTACCGGAGCCGCCGCCAAATTCAAGCGATAAAACAGCTCTTCCTTAAACCAATACAACCCTGCCGATCCGCTGAATTCATCGGTTGTAAGCTCAATTGTATGGGATATTATGACATCATTCAGTTTAGGTGCTAATATTTCAATAACTTTCAAATCATCAATACTCGAAAGCTCCAAATTCAACTTAAACCTCAACTCATGTGAACCGTTTTTTCCGTTGATTGTCGTAACCACTTCCGGCAAATCATAAAAAACACTCACATTGTCGGGATTATCCTTGCTGTATTGCACTATCTTAAAATTTTCCGATGCTGCGGATCGTTGCTGTCTCAAAACAAAGAAAATTGTCGCTGATATACCTATCACAATCAGCAACGGCAACAATATCAACATCAGTCTTTTACGCTTTATCTGAGGATCACCTGCAATTTCCTCAAAT
>CAMOLN010000015.1 GCA_946618745.1 uncultured Alphaproteobacteria bacterium
ATTCACCGCATTAACACTTCCCGAAGTAACGACTTTTCCGCCAAACGCAACAGTATCAAACTTACTTATTGTCAAAACTCCGTTATTTAATTTAGTATTGGCAATTATATCCATCAATACCATATCATCTGCCAAAATTAATTTACCTATTTTAACATTGAAAACACCATTAACCATATTCAAATATTCATAAGGTATTTTTTCATCAGGCACCGTTTCCAAAGCTGCCGCCTCTCTAATCAAACTCGGCACATACCACGATAACATTGAATTTTTGCTCAAAGAATTAACATCAAAAACATCACTGCGTAAATCAGCATTTATTACCGGTTTTGCTTTGCTCCAATCCGCTTTCACCGCACCGGTAATCAAATTAGTAGCCACATTTAAACTTCTAACATTAATATCTGCTTTATTGACATCTCCATCCACTCTGGCCAGCAGACTTGTTTCAGGAGCACTAAAATTACCTGCCGGATTATGAATGTCAACCTCTGCACGATAAGTTATATTTCCGGTCAGATTTATCGCCTCTCCGTTCAAACTTGTTTTTACACCGAAAGCTTTAATTACCCCCTCAAAATCAGTTTTATTATCCTGCAAAATTGTTTGAATATCCGATAAAGATACTTTAGCTTCAATCAATTGCTTATCATATTCAACAACCGCATTCAGCTTCATCGGTTGCTCTCTTTCTGCCTCAAACTCAATCTCTTTTATATTCAAGGCAATAGTTTTGTTATTCTTAGCCTCATAATAAATGACCTTACCATCATCTAGCCTGACCTCTTTGGCAATTAATCCGATAGCTGCCGCGGCGGTTGCATCTTTAACTTTAGGAGCTGCGCCGCCATTTTGCTTTACACTTGCACTCTTATTGGCAAATTCCCAACTTTTTCTGCCGTCTTTTGCAACTTCTAAATAAACTTCCGGATTTACCAAGATAAATTTCTTGATGTCAATCTGACGATGTAGCAATGCATTCAAAGAAAACTGCACTTCCAACTTTTGTAACTTAGCCATATAAGGATTTTGCGCCCAATCCGGATTAGCAAACGTTACATCATTAATTACTATTGTCGGAATTAATGACAAACCTAATTTAGCTTCACCGTTTAATGATAATTTACGTCCTGTTTGTTGAAATACTAAATTTTCAATCTCACTTTTATAACGATTTAAATCAAAATTACGTACAAAAAAGAAACCGCCTAAAGCCAGTATAATAATTAATGTTGCTACTATTGATGCTGTTTTCTTAACTATTTTCATAATATTACTCCCTTTTCTATTTTAATTTCCACCCGAAACTATCCATTACTTGTCTGAAATATTCCGGAATCGCCGCCGTGATAACCAACTTTTTATATATATTCGACAAATCCATTTTGTATGCGTGCAAATATAATTTATCTGCCATATCATTAATTCTGACTTTTTTATCAATAAAATATCTGTCATCGCCGACAATCGGATTACCGATGTATTTCATATGTGCCCGCAATTGATGTGTCCTCCCTGTTTTAGGGCTTAACTCCACCAATGCAAATTTACCACCGGCACTATCCAATAATTTCATTTTACTTAAAGCTTTTTGACCTTCTGCAGCTATTACCATATTTTCACCCTGCTTTAACAGCGGAGCATCAATCAACATCTCATTTTTTTTCGGACATCCATACACAACTGCTATATAAGTTTTTTCAATATTTTTATCCTTAAATGCTTTAGTCAACAATTCGGCATATTGACGATTTCTTGCCAACAATAAAATTCCTGAAGTATCTTTATCTATCCGATGAACCAACTTAGGAGCTTCTTCATTTTCAAAACACAACGCCTGCAACATACCGTCAATATGTCTTTTGATGTTGGTTCCACCTTGCACCGCTAAACCAGATGGTTTATTCAATACAATAATATTCTCATCTTTATATATCACTAATGAACGTATAAACTCGACGTCTTTCTCATTAACCACCGCTTTACTGACCGACTTGATATCGTCTTGTAAAGGAGGAATTCTCACCTCCTGACCGCTCACCAAGCGAGTTGAAGCTTCGCATTTTTTTCCATCAACCTTAATTTGTTTAGTACGCAACAATTTTTGCAATCTGCCCAGTGGTAAATCGGGATAATATTTTAAAAACCACCGATTCAATCGTATGCCGTTATCACATTCCCTAACCTTCACAAAATCAACTTGCCCCATCTTTTATTTAGGCTCCATAGGAAAAATATTTAACACTTTCATAAACCACAATTCTTTTTATATCTCTAAAACGCAGAACTTTATTTCCATACCGTATGGTTCCGGAATTAAAAGGCATACATCCTTGTCTTTTTTGATATTCTTTTACATCTCGCAAACTCATCATTACACTGTTAGCAAATTCAACATTCCAACCGTAAGTATCATATCCAACATTTACATGTATTGTATTACAATTCTCATTACCGTTAAAATCAGCACTTTCAAAACCCTTACTGATACTATACACATTATCGCTTAGTCCGCCGTCATATTCTCGCAAAAACCCGATATCGGGAACTTCATCTAAACCGCTCAACGGCGAAAAATTATCTTCAACCGCAATATATTCATCATCATTTTTAGCTGCTTGCGACATTAACCCGTTTTCATTCAAAACAGTCTCTTGAGTAGAATAGTCATCTTCCGGTGCCTCACTTATCTGGTTATCATATTGTTCTTTCGCAGTATCACCAAATTCTGCAGCATTATCTTCATTTAGCGGATAACCGCTTCCGTTTCCTTCAACCCAAACATCATCATTAACCGCTTTTTCTTCTTCCGGCATAATATCAGCAACATTATTATCCCAAATATTTGCATCCGCATTTGTGCTGTCTTCGCCAACTTCTTCATTTTTAATGCTATCAGTATCCGTAAATTTACCGGAATCCTCCTCATTATTCAAAATATCATTTTCAACCGATAACATCTCATTATCTTGTTCAACACCGCCAACATTCCCCTCAATATTATCACCGTTTTCTTCCATCACAAAACTTTGCCCGTTTTCATTAACATCTTCAGTTTTATCAAAAACTTCATCGACATTATTAACTGAATAATCATTACCGGGAATTGCCGGTCGCTCATCTTCACTTTCCGTATTACCAATGGTATTATTTTCAGGATTTTCTAAAATATCATCAAAGTTAAAATCCTTCATAATATCTTCATCATCTGGCGACGCTAAAATATCGTCAATATTACTCAATTCCTCATCTTTTATATCTTCTTGCATAACCTCATCAACCATTTTAATCTATTCTCCGTTAAATTGGTAACTCTATTGTAAATTTCAATCCGCCTAACTTACTGTCACCCAACATAATTTTTCCGCCGTGAGCAACAACAATATCTTTAGTTATAGCCAATCCCAAACCTATTCCGCCGGTTTCCTTATTGCGCGAATTCTCCAAGCGGTAAAATGCCTTAAATACATCCTCCCTCTTATCCTCGGGAATTCCCGGACCGTTATCTTCGACTATAATTGTCAGCTTACGCTCACCGCAACCTAATCTTACTGCAACCTTTTTACCATAACGACAAGCATTTGCAATAACATTTGTTATTGCGCTCTTAATTGCTTGTTCTTTTACAATTATCATTATATTCTGATTTTCTGTAAAACATTTAATTTTTTTAAGTTCAACTCTAAATCTATCGCAAATTCCTTTAACCAAACCGACTATATCTATCTTTTTAGCTTCCTCATTTCCTTCACCTCGCACAAAGGCCAGATAACCGTTAAGCATTTCTTCCATCTCTTTAATATCTGCTAAAAAATCTTTTTTATCCGCACCTTCCGGCATCATTGCCGCTACCAACCGCATTCTGGTCAAAGGTGTGCGCAAGTCGTGCGATATTCTCGCCAACATTTGTGTTCTTTCCGCTATTTGTTTAACAATTCGCTCTTTCATCTTAATAAAAGCCAAACCTGCTTTGCGCACTTCGGATGATCCGTAAGGCTTAAACCCGTCATCATATATTCCTTTACCGAAATTCTCCGAAGTTCGCGCCAAATCAGCTATTGCACGCACTTGAATACGCAAAAACAACATCGAAACTCCCAATAGCAACACCGATGTAACAACCATCCAAACCACAAACATAAATATCGATGATGAAAAAACTTTTTTACGAGGACAAGCAAAACGATAAACTTCCATCCCATCATCAATTATAATCGCTAAATCATTTTTAATCGCTGCTTTATCATAAAAAATTTTCCAATAAGCATCTTTAATATCTCTTCTTAAAGCATCACGTAAATATTCAATCACCAATTTATTGGTCTCTGGCTCATAACTGTCTTTCAGTTCTTTACCTCTTTCCACAACTTCAAAATCCATCTGCATATTTTTGTCTGCCATCAATGCCAAACCTTCCGTCGGCAATCCGGCTCTATGCAAATCAAGTATAACTCTTATATTTTCAACCACCCCGTCAGCCATACGTCTGCCCATTCGGCTCCAACTGCTGTCAAAAAACACCACCACCGAAACTATTTGCACTCCGATCAATGGTAAAAAAATCAACAACATTGTGCGAAAGAACAATGTTCTGGGCAACAATTTATATCGCCAGTAGTCCAATTTTTCTTCCCATTTCAACGGTAATTTTAAGTGCATATTTTCCTCTCTCAGTCAGATAGCAACATATACCCTTTACCGCGCACCGTCTGTAAATAACGCGGATTCTTTGAATCACGTTCAATTTTTTTACGCACTCTGGTTATCTGCACATCAATTGAACGTGGCGATTGCCCTGCTCCCAATAATTCAGAAAGTCTCTCTCGAGTAAACACCTGACCGCTTTTTTCACCCAAAATCATCAAAACATTTTGTTCAACCGCAGTCAAATGAATTGTCCCGCCTTGTTTCCATTGCAATTCTTTTGTCTGCATATCAAACAGGCACAATCCCAAACTGAGCTTTTCTTTCTTTTCTTTATCTTTCTCCATCCGCCTTAAAATATTGGCAATACGCAACAACAATTCTTTGGTATCAAAAGGCTTGGCAATATAATCATCAGCTCCGTTTTCCAAACCGACAATTCTATCCTCTACTCCTCCCATTGCCGTCAGCATAATTACCGGAACCAAACTTTCTTTACGTAATTTTGCTAAAAATTCAAAACCGCTTTCCCGCGGCATCATTACATCAACAATCAGCAAATCAAAGCGATAATGTTTCAACAATTCACGGGCATCATCAGCATCTTTTGCCGCCGAAACCATATAACCGTTCTCGCGCAAAAAACGCTGCAACAATTCCCGTAAACGAGTATCATCATCAACTACTAAAATATGCTTTTCTTGTAGTGCCATTTATTAATTTTTCCGGCGTTGTTTACCTTTAACAGACTTTTTGCTTTGAACAGTCTTTTTAGGCAGTTTATTTTTAGACTTTTGAACCGAAACAACTGCCTTTTTAACCTTTTCTTCAACTTTATCTTTAGCTGTATCAGCCACCGCTTTGACTTTTTTAACCGGCTCGCTCACCGTCAAATCCTGAATAATTTTAGGCATTGGCGGAACTTTAGCACATTTCTCTGTTTCGCTGATATAATCCAAACTTTTTTGAAAATATTGATATCCGGTCATAAATGTTAACACACCGGCAATCCATAACAAAAACTCGCCAATCTCGCCCCAATACCAAAATCCTTTTAATAACATCATTGACAAAGCGGTCATCTGAAAACCGGTTTTCCACTTTGCCAAGCGTGTAACCGGCAACCCGACATTTACCTCACGCAAAAATTCTCTCAATCCCGAAACCAACAATTCCCGACACAAAATTACAATTACCGGTATAAAACTCAAGCGCGTATAAACCATATCCGGCTTAGCTAACAGCACAACCAAAGCCGAAGTAACCAAAAGCTTATCAGCTATCGGATCCATCAAACGCCCCAAAGCTGAAGTCTCACCCCTTGCCCTGGCCAAATAACCGTCAAAATAATCGGTTATTGAAGCGATAATAAACAAAACCGCCGCCAAGAACGCCCAAAATGCGCCCTGAAAATACAAAGATAAAAATATCACCGGAATTACTACAATTCGCGATAACGTTAATAAATTAGGAAGATTATACATTTCACTCACCTTATAAATAAACAACTATGGCACATATATTAAAACATAATTCTCAATTATGGAAGTAATTATATATCTTTTCCGCCGTTTTTTTGCTCACTCCCTCTATTTTTTGTAAATCAGCAATTGATGCCTGAGCCACATCTTTAACCGAACCGAAATATCGAAGCAGTTCTTTTTTACGTTTTCCGCCGATTCCCTCAATCTCATCAAGGCTCGATTTACTCATTGATTTAGCCCGTTTCTTACGATGCGTACCTATGGCAAATCTATGTGCCTCATCCCGCAGATTCTGCATATAAAACGCCAATGGCGAACGATATTCCAAATCAAAACTTTCCCTATCCTTGATATGATAAAACTCTCTGCCGGCATTTCTATCTTCGCCTTTAGATATTCCCACTATCAATATTTTGCTCAAATCATAATCTTTTAAGGCCTCATGCACTGCATTTAATTGACCTCTGCCCCCGTCCAATAAAATAACATCGGGACGATTTTCTTCACTCATCCGGTCAAATCTGCGTTTCAAAACTTCTTTCATCATCGCAAAATCATCTCGCGTTTCTGCGGTATATTTAATATCAAACGTGCGATAACTTTTTTTATCAAACCCCTCCGGAGTTGCCACAATCATCGCCCCGATAGCATAACTTCCCTGATTGTGCGAATTATCATACACTTCAATCCGCTTAGGAATTTCTTTCAATCCGAATTTTTCTCTCATTGCCTCCAAATTAGCCTTAACCGAAGCCTCCATAGCCAACTTACGCCTTATGGCATCAACTGCATTATTATAAGCAAACTCCGCCAATTTACGTTTATTTCCTGCTTTAGGCAATAAAACTTTTGTTCCCAATGCCGCATTCCACCATTCATCATCGATTTCATCAAAACAAATTATCTCTTTCGGCACCGCATGTTCGGCATAAAACTCTCCCATAAAAGCCTCAGCCACTTCTACTGCACTCGCTCCTTCGGCCTGATCGGGAAAATAAACCGCATTACCGCAATTCTGTCCTGCGCGAATAAAAAATATTTCCACCGCCGTCAAATCACCCATCTGCGCCACCGCAATCACATCGGCCGACTTTATCGCTGAATATTCCACATTCTGCCGCGATTGAATATTGCTCAAAGCTCTTATTCTGTCTCTTAACACCAACGCTTTTTCAAAATCCAGCGCTTCACTTGCTTTTTCCATCTGTTCATACAGATTCTTTTGCAAACTGTCATCATCACCTTCCAAAAAAGCTATCGCCTTATCCACCAATTGCCGATATTCTTCTTTACTTATCAATCCCACACAAGGTGCCGAACACCGTTTTATCTGATACATCAGGCAAGGCCTTTGCCGATTGGCAAACACTGCATCACGACATGAGCGCAACAAAAATCCCTTCTGCACTACACTCACCACTTCATTAACCGCCAAAACCGACGCAAACGGACCGAAATATTTATTTTTGCCTTTTCTTCCGCCGCGATATTTTGATAACTTAGGAAAATCAGCCCCCGTATCAATCGTCAAATAAGGAAAAGTCTTGTCATCTTTCAGCAAAATATTATAACGCGGCTTAAATTTTTTAATCAGCTCATTTTCCACCAACAAGGCCCGCGCCTCATCTTCCACCACAATAAATTCCATCTTGGCGATTTGTGCCACCATTTGTTGCAACCTGACCGGCAATTTATTGATATGCGAATAAGCAGTTATGCGTTTTTTGATACTCTTGGCTTTGCCCACATAAAGCACCTCCCCCTTATCATCAATCATCCGATAAACTCCCGGATTCGCCGGAGCCACTTTGATATGTGCCTGTAAATTAGCCAAACCTTTTTGAATATCAAACAATTTCATTCTCCTCACGCTCTAAATATTAGCCTTTACCCTTCAAAAATCAAGCACAAAAAAAGGTCCTGCCTCAAGCAAGACCTTTTTTCTTTTAGTGCCCCGGATAATTGGCCTCGGGGTTTTGCTCACTGATCTGTTTTTTCAGGCGATCGATTTCATCGCTTTGCCGAGCGATGATCTTCGCCATTGCCCCCATCCATATCATCATGCCGACAATAACCAGGAGCAAAATCAAAATTCCAAATGTCTTCATAATACTTATTTTTTAATTTTTTAAGGTTTAACTAATCGAAATCTCCCATCATGAGATATCTGTCGCGTTTTCTGCCCCGCCGTTCCTTTTTCAGCAAAACGGCTAAAACGATATTCAGCAATACCGATACAATCAAAGATACAATTAAAATCTTCATAACAACTAATTTTTAGATTTTACACTAATCATTAGCTAAAGTATCCCCATGTATCTCCCATTGCCTCTGATTGAGCCTGCGCTCATACTCCAGTTGGCATATTTGTCGACGATACCTTAATATTCCGATGGCAAGAAAGATATTAAACGCCACCGATACAATCAGTAAAACAATTAAAATTTTCATAAAATAATATTTAAGTTAATAATCCAAATTGAGCTTTGATACTATATCTATAATTTTCGCTTGTCCAGCAAAAAAATCTCTTATTTTTAACGAAAACTGTTGCAAAAATGACAAAATTATGGTATAATTAAATTATAAAATATAATTAACATTTATTATTAACCAATTACCACAAAGACTGAAAGAAGAAAAAAGTTTGGTTATCCAAATTGTCGGAGGCATTATCCGTGAGGATAGTGATAAGTGCAATCAATCAGCACGAGGCTTCAGCAAGGCCCGCCCAAGTTTTCGCAAGGTTGCGACGGGAGAAAAATTACGACTTTTTCAACTAAACCAAGTATTCTCTAGGAATTTGCGGCAATATTAAAAAACAAAAATATGGCACAAGTATTTAGTTTTGCTGTAAACCATTGGTGGATTATCCTCGCCGGCATCGCCCTCCTTCCCACCTTGTTTTGGGCACTTTGGCCCTTTGTATTGGCCATTTTCGAACCAAAGGGGCTGACTATCCTTCCATATAAAGAATATTGGGAGGAAGTAATATTAGCGGGACGTGACACAAAGAAAAGACATTGGTGGGAGTGGATACTCTGCACCAAATGGGTGCGGCTGATGAACCGCATAACCTTCTTATGGATCTGGGGCTACCTCCTATTCCTGGTGGGTTATGCCATCGGTGTAGCCATCCACTGGATCGGCCGCGGCGTTGCTGCCGTATATAGGGCAATCTAAATAAAGCCCTACCTGCCCCGTTCCTGTTGTGAAACACGAACGGGGTTACCTTTTTTAAACCTAAAAAATTTTTCCCCTGCAAAATTATCTTGAAAAATACAGAATAACTTCTATACTGCACGTAATTATAATTTTTAATCTATTTATTATTATGAAAACAAAATTTATAAAAAGAAATGAATTAAAGCCCTTTCTCCTTGGTGTCGGCGCTTGGATTGTAATTATGGTAATATTGCAATTCTTTGTCGGTTGGGAAAGCGCTTTGCTGTTGAGCCTGGCGGCAATGCTTTTGATAGGAGCCGTTGTTTTCATATACGACACTTTCAAAAAAGGTCGAAACGGTGTCTTATTGGCCTATGCTATCTGGGCTATACTCCTAGCCGTGGTTTTGGCAATTGAAGCTCTTAAGCCTTAAAAAAAGTTTCTCTCACTCCCGAGAGAAACTTTTTTATTTAACCAACCTACAAACATTTTCTCAAACAACTTTTATATAATAAAACTTGGGATAGTGCGTAAATAATAAAAACTCTCTTAAAAGCGACAAAAATCGCCTCAACATCATCAAAACTGCGAAGAATGGTACAGATAAAGTCAAAATAAGAAGAGAGAAAATTCCAGTGTAGATAAACCTACAAACATTTTTTCAAACTATTTTTATATAATAAAACTTGGGATAGTGCGTAAATAATAAAAAACTCTCTTAAAAGCGACAAAAATCGCCTCAACATCCTCAAAACTGCGAAGAATGGTACAGATAAAGTCAAAATAAGAAGAGAGAAAATTCTAATGTAGTAAAAGCCTACATGGCCTTGTATAGTAAAACTCGGATAGCGTGCGTAAATAATAAAAAACCCTCTTAAAAGCGACAGGAGTGTACTTGGGGTACATGACTTAGCTTTTAAGAGAGTTTTTGTATTAGTTACCAGCTAGACGAGTTTTACACTGCC
>CAMOLN010000016.1 GCA_946618745.1 uncultured Alphaproteobacteria bacterium
GGAAGTTTATTTATCGCCTATATTTTGATAAATTACTTAAAAAAACAAAACGGTGCTGCCTTTGCCGACACTTCATTATTTAATAATCTGATAATTTTGTTACCGTTGAATTTGATAGTATTTTATTTATTTCCTCCGCGTCGTTTTTTAGAAAAAAAATCCTTTACTTACTTAGTACTCATAACAGTTGAATATATTATTGTTGAATTTCTTTCTCGTAATGACATAGCCGTTTTTTGGCGTTTTTATGATATAAATATTGCTTCTTTGGTTGCCTTTTTAGTGCTTATTTTATTGTCATTTATTCGTTCGGTCGGCTCCGGAAGTATTTACGATTACAGCATGTTGTTTGCTTTTATTGCTGTCGGGTTAGGATGTTATGTTGCATCAGATTCTGCAGGATTGAGTTTATTTTTCTTAATTGCGACAGCTATTTCTTTAGTCATGCTGATTTATATGTTGATATACCATTATTTTTATGACGAATCCACCGGTTTATATAATCATCGTTCTTATTTGCGTCGTGCCCGTAATCTTCCTCCCAAATACAGTTTAGGCATAATTGCCATAGACAACTTTGAGGGATTGCGTAAAGGATTAACTGCGCGTCAAAAAAAAGAGTTGATTGCGCTGACTATTGAACTTATTCAAAATAAACTTTCTGATGATATTGATTTATATAGTTATTCCGAAGCTAAATTTGTCGTTATCGGCGAAAAGCGCGACATGAAAGAAATGCGGGCAGAACTTGAAGAAGTTCGTCGCCAAATTGCCGGTTCAGATTTTATATTATACAAACACTCCATGCCCATTAAAATAACCGTTTCCGGAAGCGTTGCTGAAAAAAAGCGCGTTGACAGTAATGCCGAAGTGGTTTTTGCTCGTGCCGAAAAAGCCTTGAATGAAACTCTTAAATTCAGCGGTAATATAATTTCACCGGTGCCCCGTTCGGCTCGCCGTTAATCTTTTTTAGTTTTCCATGCAAATATCAACACCGCCAATCCTGTAATAACTAAAGGCACTGACAGCATCTGTCCCATGGTTATATTACCGAAGAAGAATCCCAATTGTGCATCAGGTTGGCGAAATTGTTCCAAACTCATTCTGAAAAGCCCGTATAGCAAAACAAACAATCCGGAAACAATTCCATAACAATTACGAATTTTTTCTTTATTCCATAACCAATTTAATAACACGAACAGCACTAATCCCTCTAAACAAGCCTCATAAAGTTGCGAAGGATGGCGGGGAACATAACCGCCGGCGGGAAAACGCACCGCCCAAGCCACATCAGTTACTCTGCCCCACAATTCATCGTTAATAAAGTTAGCCAACCGCCCTAAAAATATTCCGATTGGCGAATAAATGGCCACCAAGTCGGTTATTTGTAAAAAAGATCTTTTGTAATTTCGGGCATAAATCCACGCGGCAATAATTACACCGGCCACTCCGCCGTGAAATGACATTCCGCCTTTCCACAATTCTAACAAATGCCACGGTTTAAGCCACATATCCGCGCCGCCGTAAAATATCGCATATCCTAAACGTCCGCCGATAATAATTCCCATAGTGATATAAAAAACCAAATCTTCCATTTGTGCTTTGTCATAACCGAGTTTATACTTGCGATTATGATACCACAGCAATCCCCATGCAGCCAAAATGCCGAATAAATAGGCCAACGAATACCATCTTATAGCCAAAGGCCCCAAAGCAAAAGCTATCGGCGATATTTCCGGATAAGCCAGTCCGACCATCTTAAACCAACCCTTTCAAAATTTCTTTCACTTCACTTTAACCAAAAAATTAAAAAATATTTAATAGCGCATAATATATCCACATTAAAAAAAATCAAAAACTTTTTTTGTTAGCTAAGTTATTGATTTTCATAATTTCATATCCAAAAGTTTTATCCACAAAAACAAAATAAGTGGAAAAAAACGACTCGGCAATTGCTTTTGCGACTCGCAAAATGCAACCTAGGATTATGTTAATTTTTTATCTTAAAGGAGATAAGTATGCAGACGGCTATAGAAACAGCCTTTCACGAAAATCCGATAGATATGGTAGAAAACATCTTCGGAGCTCGCTCTTTTGAAATGGAACGTCGCGGCGCTAATGAGGTGGTTGTCGAAGTTCAAGGCAAGTGGAATAATATGTTGCTGTTCTTTTCATGGGAAGAAGCAATGAAATGTCTGCATATGTCTTGTCTGGTAGATATCAAAAGCAATTTAGATGATCGTAGCAAAATTTTTGAGTTGCTTGCTCTGGCTAATGAAAACCTTTGGGTTGGGCATTTTTCCTACTGGACCGAGCAAAATATGCCGGTGTTTAAACACTCTATTTTTCTTAACTACGGCGAAGAGTTTTTTGAGCATAAAATCGCTCAAATGATTGATATTGCCATCAAGGAATGTGAGCGCATGTATCCGGTATTCAAAGCGGTGCTGACCAAAGGCGTCAGCCCCACTGATGCACTTTATCCTTATATGATGGAAACTTTAGGTCAGGCATAAAAAAAGCTCGGCAATGCCGAGCTTGGAGGATGTTGGTAAAAACTACACAGCGAACATTTTCATATCGCTGATATACTTCACCAATAGGATTTTGAAGTCCTCTAGAGTCTTAATTCGGGCTCTTCTGTCCTCTTTCGAGAACTCAAACCCAAAATGGCTTTCGGCCCAATCTTTTAACCTTGAGGCACGGCCGTTCAGGCCTAAATCCCTGATACGGCTTTCTAAGGTCAATGGCTTGCGTGTCGCTATAGACAAAATCCTCACCACATGGTTAGCCACGACGGTAGAGTCCATTCGACTCCCAGGACTCATAATTTTTTCAATCATAATTTTTTATTTTTTAATTTTTTTTGTTGTTTTTTTACTCATCCTGGCATTCAGCAATGAATTTCACCAGATCTCCAACCGTTATGAAACCAGCCCGGACATCCGCGGTTATTTCGTCCAAGCCGAATTCTATTTCGATTTGGGTATAGAAGCAAGTTTCTTCTACCGGGTCGCGAAAGCAATCCTTTAAAGTTGATTCTGATGTTAATTCGGTTCCTTCGCAATGCTCGGAGAGAGCATCAAGAACCATTTTTTGGATAAGTCCTTTATTCATAATTGTATGTTTTAGTTAATAATTTTTTTTAATTGCTTCAATGAATTGACTGACCATTGAAAATTCTTCAAAAATCTCCCCGATTGCCAAATCTTCAAAATCTTTCTGGGGCTTCGGAAATATAGTTGTATCAAGCAACTCTTCCAATTTAGCTTGTAATTCCAACTGGTCAAACCAATCAAAATTCCAATCATACAAACTAGATGTCTTGTCCACTTTTGCCATGTCCAATTCCGGATGGCATTCAGCCAAGATTTTCTTGATTAACAGCAATGCTAGCATTTCCGCGACCTCATCAAAAGAAGGGGTGTTTTCGAAAAATTCCTCCGGCCATACAAGCTCATACTTTTTCGCTGTTTCAATCAGCGAATCATATTCCTTTTTCATAACTTGAATTATTTATTAAAAATATTTTAATACTCCATCTTTAACACAAAATTTGACAAATGCAAGTTTTTTATCATCCGCCAAACAAAAAAATATACCCCGTTCCTTGGAACAGGGCATATTTTAACTTTTCAAGGCAATAGCACCTCTTTTCTGCAGATGCTCAATGATATCTGCCGAGGTTTGCCAGTTTTGTGCCTCAACCGGAGTGATTCGGCACATGAAGTGATTTTCAACAAGTTCGCCTAATTTCCTTACGCGTGCATTGTTGACAACGAAAATTCGACGTAAATCATCATTTACATCAAACTTTTTCTCTACGCCATGAGAAAGCGCATCTAAAATCAGAGGGCGTATTTCCATAAAAGCCGATGTTTGATTTTGAAACGTTTTCATAATAAAAAAATATTAATTAAACAATAAAATAATTATAATAATGATTAAGAATGACATTAAAGTTATAACGTTATTTTTTCAAAGTCAATAAACAAAAAAAATCCCCTTGTCCGTTTTGTTCGAACAAAGGGGGATTTTCAGTTAACGTATTTCTCAACCAAATCGACCAAATCGCCGATTGTTTCAAGGCTTTCGATCTCTTCTTCGGAGATTGAAATACCAAAAAATTTTTCAATCTCCATGATGACAGATACTTTATCGAGACTGTCAGTCATGATATCGTTAACCAGTGAATCTCTTTTAATTTCATCTGGGTTATGCATCCCTGGGTTATACATCTCAAAGTAATCAACAATCACCTTAATTACTTGTTGTTCAATTGTTTGTTTTTCCATAATAAATATTTTTTAAATTAATAATTAAATGAATTGCCTCGACTCTATCAATTACATCATTTTTGTCAAGAAAATATTTATTTGATTTTGCGGCGATAGGCGGCCACATGATTGTTATGCTGTTTCAAACTGCTGGAAAAATTATGTCCGCCGTTACCCGATGCCACAAAATAAATATAATCGCTCACCTCGGGATTAGCCGCCGCTAATAAAGCAGCTTTTCCCGGCGAACATATCGGAGTAGGGGGTAACCCGTAATAAACATAAGTGTTATAAGGGCTGTCATAATTCAAATCTTTTCTGGTTAACAGCCGTCCTAAATCACTTTTTCCTTCGGTTAAGGCATAAATAACCGTCGGATCTGTTTGCAGCTTCATACCTTTTTTCAAGCGATTTACAAACACCGATGCCACCAATCCGCGCTCTTCCGGTAATCCGGTCTCTTTTTCAATAATCGAAGCTAAAATCAGCAACTCGTTTTTATCTTTAAGCGGTAAATTAACATTACGTCTTTTCCAAATATCCTTCAATGCCTTACGCATGGCCTTTTTAGCGCGCACCACAATGCTGTCACGCGAATCTCCCCGCACAAACGAATAAGTCTCCGGCAACATTTCTCCTTCTGCCGCACTTTCGGTTATTTCTCCCTCCAACATCGGATTATTTTCAATAATCTCCAACATTTGTCTTGCGGTCAATCCCTCCGCCACAGTTATTTTGCGATAAATAACTTCGCCGTTACCGATCCTTTGCATCACGTTGAAAAGTGACTCGTGTGGCGCAAATTGATATTCACCTGCTTTTAATGCTTTATCGGCTCCGTATATCTTCGACATTATCCTAAAAAGTGGGGCACTGTTAATAATCCCTTGTTCTTGCAACTCGCGTCCCACCGAATAACTGTTCGCACCTTTGCTTATCATTATCGATTTTGTTTCCGATAACGGACCGGCATTATATATAGCTATATGCAACCGCCATAACCCGAAAAAAGCGACAACCACCAACAACAAAAGTATTTTCAACAAATATTTCATATAACGGAAGGCCCTAAAAGTCTAAAACAAATGAAACCCGCCAAGGCGAGTTTCACTAATTTTTCTCATTAAAGCTTAACAGACTTAAGCATTCTTTGAAAGATAGTCAATAGCATCTTTAACAGTGAGAATTTTCTCGGCAGCTTCATCAGGAATTTCGCAACCGAATTCCTCTTCAAAAGCCATAACCAATTCTACTGTGTCCAAACTATCCGCGCCCAAATCGTCAATAAAGCTGGCGTCTTCGGTAACTTTAGATTCTTCAACGCCAAGATGTTCGGCAACGATTTTCTTAACGCGATTTGCTGTATCAGTCATAGTATAAACCTCAAAAAAATTAAAACAATTAACAGCTTTCCTTGAGAAAGCGTTCACCAACCAGTTAGCACTATTTTATCACGATTTACAAGCATTATTTCAAAAAAACACACAACCTGTTGTTTTTTATAATAAAATAAAGGGGATAAATATTATTGTAAGGTTGTTTTTTGAGTAAAAATTATAAATTTTACAAATAATATTGACTTTTTAATTCCCTGCATTATCTTTAACTAGAACTTTTTATTTAATGGAGCTTTCTTATCATGAAAAAATTTTTATATGTAGTTTTGCTTTTGATTGTTTTGGCAGCCATAGCTTATGTTTTGAAAAATCATCAAACCCCGGCTGTTGCTCCGGAAACTGTTGTTGAAGAAGAAGTTGTTACTCCGGCTACAGTTGCAGAAGATGTTGTAAATGCCGAGGAAGAACAGATTATAGTTGTTGATGAAGAACCGACATCCGGTGAGGCTGAGGCCGATATTGTTGATGAAGTTGTTGATGAAGACGTTGTCGAAGAAAATCCGGAAGACACCGCCGATGAAGGCGAAACAATCGTAGACTAATTCAATGTTAAGTTGAAATACTGCCGGACTTTATGGTTTGGCAGTTTTTTTATGTTAGAAAAGGATAAAATAATATGCAAATAGGAATTATCGGAGCCGGATCCGTCGGTGCGGCAACCGCCTTTGCCTTAATGATGAAAGGTATTGCCCGCAAAATAACTTTAGTTGATGTTAATGAAAAAAAGGCTGTTGCCGAAGCAACTGATATTGCTCATGCCGCTCCGTTTGCCGACGGGAACAAAATCAAAGCCGGATCTTATTCTGATCTTAAAGATTGCAGTATAATAGTCATAACTGCCGGAGCCAATCAAAAAGCCGGCGAAACTCGCACCGATTTACTTGAGCGTAATGTCAAAATCTATGCTGATATTATTCCGCAAATTTCTCGCTATGCCGCCGAAGCATTACTTATTGTCGCCACCAATCCGGTTGATGTGATGACTTATGTAACTCTGAAACTGACCGGTTTGCCCGCATCTCATGTTATCGGCAGCGGAACCGTGCTTGATACGGCTCGTTTTCGCACTGATTTAGGTTATCATTTGGGCGTATCTCCCAAATCTATCCATGCCAATGTTTTAGGTGAACATGGTGACAGCGAAGTTTTATGCTGGTCCAATGCTGATGCCGGAACTTTGCCGTTAGCAGCACTGGCGGCGGATTCAGATTGCCCGTTAACAGATGAAATCAAAAATAAAATTGATGACGACGTTCGCAATGCTGCTTATCGCATAATCGAAGGTAAGGGGGCTACTTGTTATGGTATCGCCGGCGCTATCACTCGCATTTGCCAAGCCATAACTTCCAATGAATATGCCATACTTACCGTATCGTCATTTCATCAGCAAGTTGCCGGAATTAATGATGTTTGCCTATCTCTTCCCTCAGTTGTCGGTAAGAGAGGAATCCACCATGTCTTTATGCCTCAACTTAACGCTGAAGAGCAAAACCTTTTATCTGCCAGTGCACACAAAATCAAAGAACTGATGTGTCAAGCCGATAAAATGCTTTAATTTTTTATTTCAAAAAATCTTCTACAGCCTTAATTGCTTCATCAAAGCGATTGATGACATTCCCGCCGGTTTGTGCCATATCTGCACGACCGCCGCCGCCTTGTGCACCTAAAAATTGAGCAACGGCTTTTACCATATCAACTGCCGAAAATTTATCTTTAATATTATCGCTGACGGCAATTACACAAGATGATTTCCCCTCATTTTCCGCCAACAATACCACAACCAAATTCGATGGATATTTTTGTTTTAAATCATCAGCAATGGCTTTTAATTCTTTCGGCATAATATCGCTCAATTTTTTAGCCACCAGCTTAATGCCGTTAACTTCTTTAATCTCCGAGTCTGATGAACCGCCGGCCGCTAATTGCTTTTTCAACTCAAAGATTTTATTTTCCATTTCTTTGCGTTCATTCAAAAGATTGGTTACTCGCGTTTCCAAATCATTAACCCCGACTTTTAATATCTGACTTAAAGATTTTACTTTATCTTCTAAATTCCTTAAATGATTAGCTTCGCCGATTCCGCTTACACATTCCAAACGGCGCACTCCGGCAGCAATTGCTGCATCGGATAAAATGCAAAATCCGCCGATATCACCGGTTTGTTTAACATGAGTTCCGCCGCAAAGTTCGGTTGATACCCCGTCACCTACGCAAACTACACGTACTTCATCTCCGTATTTTTCGCCGAATAAAGCCATTGCACCGCTGTTAACCGCTTCATCTTTATTCATAATTTTGGTAACCACCGGATAATTGGCGCGAATCATTTCAATAACCCGATTCTCCAATTCGCGTTGCTCATTCAAGCTTATCTGTTTGCCGTAAGCAATATCAAAACGCATCCGATCAGCCGCCACATAAGAACCTTTTTGCGTAACCGATGCGCCGAATTTTTCTTGTAAAGCCTTGTGTAACAGATGAGTAACGGTATGGTTGCTTTGAATATTGGCTCTTATGTCAGCATCAACTTTCAACGACACGGTATCGCCAACTTTCAGTTTACCGTTAATAATTTTTCCAAAATGGGCATGCAACCCCTCACATTTTTTCTTGGTATCCGTAATCTCGGCCTTAAAACTTGCATTTTCGATTAAGCCGACATCTCCGACTTGACCGCCCATTTCGGCATAAAAAGGCGTTTGATTGGTTAAAACATAAAACTCACCGCTTTCAACCTCATCAACACTTTTACCATTTTGCACCAAAGCTGTAACAGTTGCTTCGGCACTTAAGGTTGTATAACCCAAAAATTCGGTTGAGCCTAATTTATCTTGCAGTTCAAACCAAACTTTTTCGGTTCCGGCATCGCCTGAACCGGCCCAGTTTTTACGCGCCAAAGCCTTTTGCTCGGCCATTGCGGCATTAAATCCGGCTTCATCAACTTTTATGTCGCGATTCTTCAAGGCATCTTGCGTCATATCCAAAGGAAAACCATAAGTATCATACAGCTTAAACGCAGTTTTACCGTCCAATACATCGCCTGCGGTCATATTTTCTGTTGCATCATCTAACAATTTCAATCCGGTTTCCATGGTTTTGATAAAGCGTTCTTCTTCGCTTTTAATTGTTTCGGAAATCAACGTTTCTGCCTTGTATAATTCCGGATAAGCCTCGCCCATTTCTTTTTGCAAAGCCGGCAACAATTTATAAATCATCGGCTCTTTCACACCGAGTAAATGCACATGACGCATTGCCCGGCGCATAATCCTACGCAACACATAACCGCGGCCTTCATTAGACGGCAACACCCCGTCGGCAATCAAAAATGCCATCGAACGCAAGTGATCGGCAATCACATTATGTGAAGACTGCAACTCTCCGCTTGGGTCGGAATTTGCCATATCGGCAATAGCTTTAATCAGATTGCGGAACAAATCAATGTCATAATTGGAGTGCACCCCTTGCAGAATTGCGGCGATTCTCTCCAATCCCATACCGGTATCAATGCATCTTTTCTTTAGCGGCACACGCGAACCATCCGGCAGATCTTCAAATTCATCAAACACTAAATTCCAAATTTCAATCCAACGATCGCCGTCTTCTTCCGGAGTGCCGGGCAGACCTCCCCAAACTTGTGGACCGTGATCATAAAATATTTCCGAACAATAACCGCAAGGGCCGGTATCTCCCATCTGCCAAAAATTATCTTTAGTGGCAATCGGAATAATTCGGTCTTCCGGCAAACCGGATACCTTGCGCCAAATATCGCGTGCCACTTCATCGGATTTAAAATAAGTAACTGCCAATTTATCTTTAGCAATACCGAATTCTTTAGTTACTAATTCCCAAGCAAAAGCAATTGCCTCGTCTTTAAAATAATCCCCGAATGAAAAATTACCCAACATCTCAAAAAAAGTATGATGGCGCACGTCATAGCCGACTGCGTCCAAATCATTATGTTTACCGCCGGCTCGCACTGATTTTTGTGATGTTGTAGCACGAGTAAAGGTTGCAGTTTCATTACCGGTCAGGATATTCTTGAATTGCACCATGCCTGAATTGGTAAACATCAAAGTCGGGTCATTATTCGGCACCAAAGATGACGAAGGAATAATTTTATGCCCGTTTTTTTCAAAATATTTCAAAAATGTTGAACGAATTTCATTTAAGGTAATCATTTATTTTACATCCGCTAAAAATAAAAAACTGCCAACAAGATTATAGCAGATTAAAATAACAGGCAAGTATTTTTTTTATCATCCGTTTAACCGTCGAGCAAATTTAAACCTCATTTCGGCGAGAAAAACGCCTCAATGTCATTTCAAGCGATAGCGTGGTACTAATTGTTGTCAAAAGCGAGCCTCATCAGAGGCGCGACACAAAAAACAATGTCAAAAGCGAGGAGCGAAGCGACGTGGCAATCTCGGCTTATTTTTTTATGTCATTCTCGGACATGTTGCCTTTTTCTTCTTATGTCATTCTCGGGCTTGACCCGAGAATCCAAATCAAACAATACATCATATTTTTTTGGATTCTCGGATCAGGTCGCTATCGCGACACGTCCGAGAATGACTGAATAG
>CAMOLN010000017.1 GCA_946618745.1 uncultured Alphaproteobacteria bacterium
TCACTTCCGGCCATATAACGAAAGCTGGTCGTAAGATTGTTGGCATATATAACTTTCAATTCCAGCTGTTCAAATAATTTTTCCAATAGCGGCAAATCAGCTTCTTTCGCACCGCAGGACGGTGCAATCAGACCAACTGTATCGCCTTTTTTTAACTGCTTCATTTTAATTTCTCCAAAATACGATATCCCATATCGGTTATCGAATTATCTCGTGCCCCCATCAATACCACACGATCGCCTTCGCCAACCAGCTCTAACAAGTGTTTTTCCAAATCATCACGTTTTTCAAAAAAATAAGCCTGTTTTTGTAAGCTAACCGCATAGTCAATCAAGTCTTTTGAAGAAATATCGCGATTAACCGTGCCACCCGAAAAATAAATTTCCGGCATCATTAAAATATCTTTATCGTCCATATATTTGGCAAAACTTTCAATAATATCTTTTCCCATCAACCTCATCGGAGCAAATCCGTGCGGTTGAAACATAATCAGCAAACGCCCTTTATAACTTTTCAACGCCGACATCGATGCAGCTACTTTGTCTGGATTATGAGCAAAATCATCAATCACGGTTATATTATTGCTTTTGCCTAGTACTTCCAATCTGCGTTTAGTTCCGGCAAATCCTTGCAAAATTTCACAAGCTTTAACTGCTTCAACACCTAACATCGCGCATACCGCAACTGCCGCTGCTGCATTAGCAACATTAAAACGTCCGATTAAATTCAAATGATAATTTTTGCCCTTAAAACTGTAATTTGTCCCGTCATCGACTGCTTTGATATCCTCAAAATAAAAATCAGCTTTGGGATTATCAATTGCAAAAGTCACGCTGTTCGGGTGTTTGTTTAACAATTTAATCGTATGTTTGCAATCCGCATTAAGCGCCGCACCGAATTTAGCTTTTTGCGCAAAGTCACCGAACAAAATTTCCAACTCCTCCAGCGATTTATGGTCGAGCGATATATTATTGACCACAGATATATAAGGTGTGTATTTTTCAATTGAACCGTCGCTCTCATCGGCCTCAATTACGCAAATCTCTCCCTTATTTAATATCACATTTGGGATCCCCGGCATATCTTTATAATTTTGCATACCTGCACCGTTAATCACCGTCGGTTTCAGTCCTGCCTTATCCAAGATATATCCCACCATTGCAGTCAATGTTGATTTTCCCGAAGTTCCTCCGATAGCAATTCCTTTCGGGTAAGAAGCAAAAACTTCAGCCAACAAATCCGAGCGTCTTTTCACCGGAATATTTTTTTCCAAAGCTCTTTTGACGTCAGGTATCGTGCTTTCCACCGCCGTTGAGGTGTATAACACTTCCAAATCATTATCCAACATTGATCCGTCTTGCGGACAAATTTTGATTCCGATATCGCTCAAAGCCTTTTTAATTTTGCCTTCTTTACCTTGATCAAAACTGCGATCCGATCCGTAAACCTCACAACCTTGCGCCTTTAACACTTGCGCTAAAGCACTCATTCCCGAACCTGCAACCGCACAAAACCCGACTTTTCTCATTTTATTTTCACTCCATATTTTAATTAAATAACGCCATTATCTCATCTTTGCTCATTGGTTTAGCTGATGTATCTTCTTTTCTTTCCGTTTCATTATTATCTTCGGATTTTACCAAATATTTGCCGTCCTTAATCCTTGCCGCAAAATAAGGTTTATCTTTATCCGCTTCTTTCAGGAATATCACAAACGGCCGGTCAAAATAATAGTAGTTGTTTATTTTTATCTCTCTTGACATCATCATAATTGCCTTATTTGCATATATTCCTGCTTCGCTTTTGAGACGAGCCCCGACATTATCCAAATCAAATTGTATGGTCTGCAGAACCTTAACAATTGTCTTGTCACCATTAATAATACCCCCCAATTCTTCACTAAGATCAAATTTCTCATCTATATGCAAATAAGGTATTTTATAATAATTCTTAAATTCAAATTCATAATCACCGCTGGAAAGTTCCTGTTCAATAAACATCTTTTCTAATTCATGATTGGTATTTTCTATTTTTTTTAGTTCATTCTTTAATTCTTCTCGTCTGTTTTTTATTTCTTTTTGTTCTCTTTGGTTCTGATAGAAGCCTTTTTTTTCTGCTTTACGCAAAATCTCATTATAAATCTCATCAAACGAGGCTTCTGAAGAAGTTAAATATAAAATCATTTCTTCTTTATTATCTTTGTCTTTAATCTTCAGAGCAAAATCATCATCATTAGCATAAAACAATTCACTCATTTTTTCTTTATTTAAATATTTGCCCGGATTATAAACATCATCATCATTTTCATCCGGAGAATAGCCGAAATATTTATATTTTACCGTTTCATCTCGATTAAATACATCCGGCTCTAAAATGTTATATTCAGCGACAAAAGGAAAATCTTTTTTCAATATTGAATAAATAAACCATTTATTCGTTTCCGGTCCTTCATCCCATTCAAAGTCATCCAAAATATCGCTGCTTTCATTAAATTTTTCAGCTATGACTTCGGCAATTTTATTTTTATGTGCAATTGTCGCTTGCCCGACCGAAGTATAATAGTCTTTATCATTCAAATCATTTTTGAAAAACTTTTGCTTGTTAAGTTCATCGGCCAAAGGCGGATTGCCGTTAAGATAAGTAATTTTTTCCCCTCCGACATAATCAATCAACTCATTCCAACATAATTGCAAAGTCGGCGTCCACACGTCATCAGTCTCGCTGGCAAATTCAATATTGCTGTTGCTTGAGGTTTCTATTGTCTCTTCAACTTGTGCTCGGCAGTCACTTGCCGCGATTCCTGTTACTATTGCCAACAACAACCATATTTTTCTCATCTTTCCTCTCCACAACAAAACTGCCGTTTATGCACCATCATAAACGGCAATTGGTTAAATTTTATCTAAAACCGGCAGAGATTTTATTTATATAATTTAGGCAAAGCTCCGTCATCATTACTTTGACATTTAACTTTATGTGCCGCCGCTTTCTTAAAAATTCGCACAAATTCGCTACCGTCCCATTGAGCGTTGTTGCCCGAGTATAAAAATTCGCGAATTTTATCGGTTTGTTGATTAAAATCTTCATCTTGCAACACATCGGCTACGTCTTGCAAATTGCTGATTCCGGCATTCGGGTATTTATCTTTTCCCCACCACAAAAGCTCATCACGCAACCTGTGAATATCTCCGTTATGTGCGGCATTTATCACCGCTTTATAATGATTTGATTTTCCGGCACCGCCTCCGGCAAATAATTTAAATAACAACCAAGCTAAAACCATTCCGCCGACAAAAGCTGACAATAACATTACAATCATCATCTTGTTATCAACCTTTGTAACTTCTTGAACTTGTGCCGATTGCGGTTGAATAGCTTTTATTTTCGGTTGTTCAATTTGTGATTTTGCCAGTTCTGTCTCTCCGTCTCCTTTCGCAACCATCGCTTTATAAGCCGGAATAGTCGCAACTTCTGGTGAGTTTGTGGCAGTATTAAACCAATTTATTTTAATCTCCGGCAACCATATCTCGCCGCTCTCCGAAGGGATATAAACATTACCTGTTTGCATAGAGGTAATTATTTGCCCGTTTTTAACCGTCATTTCCGTCAAAGGTTTTTCCGGATATTGTTTAACCCCGTCAACATTGGCAAATTTAATCTCCGGCATTTGATTATCGGTAACCCCGTAGGCCTTAACATAAATTGTTCGGCTGACTGGTTCTCCAACCTTAAATTTAGGTTTAGGTGAGTCAAATTCTGCGGATACTTCAACTTTTGATGCCGGCAACCACCAACCGTCATTTATTACTGCCGGTTTAACTTTAACCGCAATCGGTTTGGTCGCTAACACTACCGGATTTTTACGTGCAAAAATATCATTTAACCCTAATCCGGAGAAAAAGTCATCATCACCGAAGAAATCGGCAAACGGATCAACTCGTCGATTCTTTGTCAGATAATATCCGTTAAATTTAACCGCCGGTATTTCCAAATTACCGCTTTTTTGAGCAAACATTGCATAAGTAAAAGTTATCACGCGCAGTTGCTTACCATTGATAATTTTAGTCTCTACCGTTGGTTCATCTAAAGGTTTAATAATCCAATCATCACCGGCTCCCATAAATATCGGTGCTTCTCCTTGCAAGCCGCCGGTATCATATATTTTCAATTTATAAGTAATTTGTTGCTGAATATAAGGACTTTTATTATCCACTTCACCGCTTATCTTAAAACGCGGGCTGTCGGTATTTGGAGCAGGTGTCGTCGGCTCAACGTCAACAACTTCGGCAGTTTTTACCTTGAGTTTTATCGGTTGGGTTTTATATCCGGCCAATTCAATTTCCGGAATAATAATTTCTCCGGAACGATTCGGCATCATTACCAAACTCCATTGGCGTGATTTGCTGACATTGCCGTTGATAATATTAGTGCGATAACCGTTTGAAATTGACAACACATTAAAATCTTTGGATAAAACGTTCAAATCCGGAGTGGCACTGCTGTCAACATCTTTCAAATCAAGAGTTAACACCAAAGTTTCGCCTTCCGACACCGGATTACGATTGACCGTTGCCACAAATTCTTGTGCCGCCGCCGCGCTTATTTGCAATATCAATAATCCTAATAAAATTAAAAACTTTTTCATCTTTCTCACCTATTTTTCATTATAACGATTTTTTTTGTATTCTTCGGCAATAAATGCTCGCAATAATCCTCCCGGATCTTCGGGTATATCGCGATAACGTTGCATTTTTGCTTGCACTTTTTCATCATAATCTTCATCGCCCTCTTGCATTTCCGCTTGACCTGCTTGATTTTGCTCGCCCTGATTCTTCGGCTGATCTTCCGTTTGCTGATGTTCGTAAGATCCATGCGATTGCCCGGGTTTATCCTGATTATTTTCCTTATCATTCTGCCCGCTCGAATTATTTTCTTGAGCTTTGTCATTATTTTCTTGCGGTTGAGAAGAATTATTTTGTTTTTCTTCTTGATTATTATCAGCTTGTTGCTGATTATTCATTTGTTGCTGTTGCTGCCTCTGCTCATCACCATTTTCGTTATTCTGATTATTGTTTTGATTATTATCTTGTCCTTGGTCATTATTGTTTTGCTCACCGCTTTGTTCTTGATTTTCCGAATCTTTATTTTGCTGTGAAGATTGATTTTGCTGTTGTTGTTTTTGTTGTTGCTGTTGTTTCAAATATTCCAAATTAAATTTAGCATCTTCATGTTGCGGATTAATCTTCAAAACTTCTTCATATTTTGCTATAGCTTCTTTAATTTTTCCTGACTTAGCCAAGGCGTTGCCCTGATTATATAATCCTTCTACCGAATTATTTAAAGCATAATATTGCAAAGCCTTCGCATAATTTCCTTGCCGATAATGGCTGGCAGCTTTCCAGTTTTCATCACGGAATAATTTTTCAGCCGCCGCATAATCTTTATTATTAAAAGCTTTCCATCCGTCCTGATCTGCACTTGTAAAAAATCCGGCCTGGGCCTCGCCGATAAAGCAAAACAGTAGTATAACCAATAATCCTTTTCGGAACAATAATAAACAACATATCATCGGAACAAACAGAAAATACCATCCGCCGTCCAACCATTGTTGAGATAAGTTTTCACTTTTTTCAATCGGTGCATTGGTTTGATTAATCATTTCCGCCCACTCATCAATTTGCCGATCATTATTTACGGCATCAAGATATTTACCGCCGCCGGCCTCTGCGACCATGCGCAGTTTTTCATTTTCATCGGCGGCAGTAGCAATGATATTAACTTTTATACCGTCTGCACTTGCTGCTTTTGCCGCATCAAGTGCCAAATTTAACTTCTGTCCGACATCTGAAGCAAATATTACCAAATTACCTTGATTATATCCGGCTTCCTTTATTCTTTCTGCCCCCAAAGAAATAGCGCGATCCAAGCGATCACCGTTAGCCGGCATTATATCAAGTGATAATGAGGGCAACAAATTATGCAAAATTCTCACATCATCGGTAAACGGAACAATTATAAACGGTTCATCGCTATACACACCTAAAGCCGTTTGAGTGGAGGTTAATTTATCCGTAAAGTCCTTAATTTTGTATTTGGCACGATCCAACCGATTAGGTTTTACATCATCATTATTCATATCCGATGACATATTAAGCATAATCACCACCGGATTTTGTTTTTGCATAACCGGTATTTCTCTTTTTTCCCAACTCGGTCCTGCCATAACTATTGCCGCGGAAACCAAACCTGACAATGCTGTCCACATCAATATTTTGCGATTATTGGTAATTCCTTTAACTAACAAAAAGTCCAACAATTTCGGATCAATAACCTTTTGCCATGATGAAACGGCAGCATTGCCGCTACGATAAAACCCTTGCAACAAAAAAGGTACAATCGCCAATAACAAAAACCACGGACGCAAAAAATGAAAATCACTCAACCATTCAGTCATTTTTTATGCTCCTTTGCATCAGGGTCGCAATCAAAGCCAAAATCCATGCTATTGCTAAAGGAATATAATATATTTCATCAACTTTTTGCACAAATCGCGCTTCCTCGTTTGAAGCCTCCAAAGCATCAATCATTTGATAAACTTTTTGCAAATCAGTCGCCGAAGCCGCCTTGAAATATCGTCCCTTTGACAATTCAGCCAGTTTTTTCAACTCATTTTCATCTACATCGTGTAAACCCACGGCTGAAAGCATCTTTAAAAATAAATTAGGCGAGCCGACACCGATAGTATAAATTTTAACATCTTCTTGTGCGGCTAATTTCATTGCTTTTGCCATTGACAGCGAACCGTCATTATTTTCCCCGTCAGTTAACAGAATAATTACTTGATTTTTTTTATTTTTAAATGTTTGGGTGTTTTTCAATGCCAAAGCCAAAGCATCGCCGATACTGGTTGAATCACCGGCCATTCCGGCCTTCATGGAAAATAAAATATCCCTTACCGTTGCTTTATCATAAGTCAGTGGTGATTGCAGATAAGCACGCGTTCCGAATAATATCAAACCTATCCTGTCGTTAGCACGTTTTTGCACAAAATCAGCCACGGTCATTTTAACAGCATCAAGGCGAGTAAGCGTCCGTCCTCCAAGGTTAAAATCCGGCTCCAACATGGAAGTTGAAATGTCTAAAACCAACATTATATCACGTCCCTCATTAGGCAAACGTTGCGGTTCATCGGCAATTTGCGGACGCGCCGCCGCCAGACACAATAATCCCCATATAATGTATAATATTATAAATTTGCTTGAAATTTTTTCATTTGCACCGGCATTGACTTTCCATAAACCGCCGCTTTTCAGTGAAATTCTTTTCAAATCATCAATAAACGGAACTCTCAAAGCATTGCCGGACATCCCTCGTATCGGCGGCAGTATATAATAAAACGCCACCGGCAGTAACAGTAATGCAAAAGCCCAAGGAAAAGCAAATACAATCACAGATTTTCTCCTATCCAACTCTTGCAAAAGCTATATAATTTTGCCATATCGGTTACATCAAAATCCGGTAAATTATTTGGCATATAAGGGGCATTAATCAAAATATCTTTGATATTATCTTCTAAATTAATCTTGCCTTGGTTGGTCAAAAAATTTATCCATTCATCTCCGCTCAAACTCACCGCTTGAGGGTATTTATATATGCAAATCCGTCGCAAAATTTCGGATACTCTGGCTGCAGATTTTACGGAATTTTTGCCTTCCAATTTTTTTAACTGCCGTAATGCATAAAGCTTTTTTGATTTTCTTCTCAAATAACTCCACATTTTGAGCAAAATCAAAGTTGCTGAAATTGCAATTAAAATAACCCACCAACCATATCCGATCGGCCAAAAAGAAACCTCTTCCGGCAGATGAATATCACGCAACTCTGGCAGATTATCCGGCATTGAAACCATGACTTTAAAACTCCTTCCCTACAATTATTTAGGGATGACAATGATAATAATCAAGTTTATTTTAATTTAATTACCCCGAATTTTTTCTTTCCCAAGGCAATCTTTATCTGTCCGTCAGATTGATCTGATACGCTCAACCGATAGTTTTCATCAACCACCGGTTTATCATTAAGCTTCAATCCGCCTTGCTTTATCAAACGTCTGGCTTCACCTTTGGAAGCACAGAATCCTATTCCGACAAAAGCATCTAAAATTCCGCATCCATCAGCAGTCTCAAAGACCGGTAAATTTTCACCCAAGGCTCCCTGCTCAAAAGTTTTGGCCGCAGTATTTTGCGCCGCTTCAGCCTCATTTAAGCCGCGGCAAATTTTAGTTGCTTCAAAAGCTAAAATCTTTTTAGCTTCATTAATTTCTTTATCTTGCAAAGCTTCCAAACGTTTAACTTCATCCATCGGTAAATCAGTATATATGCGCAAACATTTTCCTACCTCGGTATCACCGATATTACGAAAATATTGATAATAATCGTAAGATGACAATTTATCTTCGTTAATCCAAACAGCATTTCCTTCAGATTTACCCATTTTTTTGCCGGCAGCATCGGTAATAATCGGTGAGGTATAGCCGAACAATTCCACATCATATTTGCGACGTCCCAATTCGGTTCCCGAAGTTATGTTGCCCCATTGGTCTGATCCGGCAATCTGTGCCCGACATCCGTATTTTTGATAAAGAACGCAAAAATCATATCCTTGCAGCAACATATAATTAAATTCCAAAAAGCTCATTGGTTGCTCGCGTTCCAAACGAGTTCTGACACTATCCATTGTCAGCATACGATTAACTGAATAGCAAGTTCCGATATCGCGCAAAAAAGCTAAATAATTTATATCCTTAAACCAATCCCAGTTATCAACCATAACGGCATCAGTTGCCCCATCACCGAAACTTAAAAACTTTCCGAAAGATTTTTGCAACCCTTTAATATTATGGGCTAAAGTTGCTTCATCTAAAAACGGCCGTAATTTATCTTTTCCCGAAGGATCACCGATACGTGCAGTTGCCCCGCCTACCAAAGCAATCGGCTTATGTCCGCATTTTTGAAACCAACGCAACATCATCAACGGCACAATATGTCCGACATGCAGACTGTCTCCGGTTGGATCAGAACCCAAATATCCTACTGCCGGTTTACCTTCTTTTTCGCAATTATATAAATATTCATCAAATCCTTCCAAATTAGTGCATTGATTGTAAAAACCGCGTTGCAGCATTATATTCAAAAATTCTGATTTTAACTGTGTCATCAATTTTTCCTTCTATCAAATATCATAACTAAATATTAACGTCTGAATGTTATAATCACTTCCGACAGCGTAACATATTATCATATATTTTTGTTAATGCAAGAAAGGAGTTGACTTTTTATGTCATCATTGCAAACTTTTCGAGTTTTAGGTATTTCCAGTGGTTCGGCACTTGATGGAGTTGATGCTTCGATTATTGTTACCGATGGAGTTGATGTTTTTGATATATGTAATAATTATGAGTTTCCTTTTGATGAAGAATTGCGTAGCAATTTAATAAAATTACATAAAATTTTTCCTAATATTGATGAAAACGAAAAAAATGAGATAGAAGCAAAATATACTGATTTTTGTATTGCTGCAATAAAAGAGATATTAGAAGATGATAATCAAATAAATTTGATTGGTTTCGGCGGACATATAATCTGCCATAAACCTCAAGAACATATTTTATGCCAAATCGGTGATAATAAAAAAATGGCACATCAATGCAATATTACGACTATAGGTCGGTTGCGAGATGCGGATATGTTATCCGGCGGAATGGGAGCTCCTTTAGCTGCTATTTATCATGCGGCTTTGTCTCAGAAATTACCTAAACCGTTGGTTTGGATTGATATCGGGGGTATAAGTGCTTTAACTTATATTGGTCTTAATGGTGAGTTATTGGCTTTTGATACCGGTCCCGGCAATGCATTTATTAATGGTTGGGTTGCCAAACATGCCGGAATTTATATGGATCATAATGGTAGTTTGGCCGCTGCCGGTCATATTAACAGTGATGTATTGTCTTCTTTAATGCGACATAAATTCTTAAATATTCAGCCGCCTAAAGCAGTCGATAAAAGTGTTTTTGACGATAAAAGCGAACATCTTGAAGGACTAAGCGTTGAAGACGGTGCAGCCACCGCCACGGCATTTGTTGCCGATTCCATAATCAAAGCAATTAAAGATTTCGTTCCGGAAAAACCTAA
>CAMOLN010000018.1 GCA_946618745.1 uncultured Alphaproteobacteria bacterium
AAGACCTAATTACTCCGGTTACCGCATTCTATGGTGCAAATGCTTCAGGAAAGAGTAATGTTGTAAAAGTTTTATGCAAAGCTTTATATGCATTATTAGGTAGGAGCAATCAAAAAGAGGATAATGATACATTTTATATGCCTTTTTTGTTGAATGATATTTCTAAAACTACACCTTCATTTATTGAAACAGATTTTTGCGTTGAAGATAAACGATATATTTTTAATTGCTCCTATACGGATAAGGGTATTAATGATGAAAATCTCATATTAATAGCAAATAATGATAAAATAAAACTATATAACAGAAAGAATACAGAAATATGTTCTTACCATAAGGATATAATTTCTAAATATGACATTCAGTATGCTAAAGATAGTATAACTAAAAGAAATGATTTATTGTTGATAGATATTTTGGATACGCGTGGTGTTGAAGAAATTAAAAATGCCTACAAAGGATTAATAAAAATAATCAGAATGATAACGCCCAGCTTAATTTTAAATCTACTTTTTGAATTAGATAATTTAGCTGAAAAACTATATGAGGATAAAAATCTATTAGATAAAGTTATAGAATTTGTTAAATATGCTGATTTAGGTATTACTGATATAAAAATTGAGGAAGAAAAAAATCCCGAAATTGCAAAATTATCAAAAAAGAATAAGGCATATAATATAAATTTTGAGCATAAAGGTGTAAATCAAAATAAATATCTTCTTCCTATTACAACTGAAAGTTATGGAACAAGCCAATATTTCAGATATTTAACTTTGTTCACTCCTGCATTTTTAGAAGGAGGTATATTTATTGTTGATGAATTAGATGAAAATTTGCATCCAATGGTGTTAGCAAAATTAATAGAAATGTTTAATAATCCTAATATCAATAAAGGAGGAGCACAATTAATATTTACGACACATAATACTTCTATACTTAAATCAGATATTCTTAAAAGAGATGAGATTTGGTTTGTAGAGAAGAATGAAGAAGGATGCTCCGAAGTATATCCTTTAACCGAATTTAAGTCTATCAGGGAAGGTTTTAACTATGAAAAGGGATATTTAGAAGGCAGATTCGGAGCAATTCCATATTTGGGAGATATTAAAGAACTGGAGGCTATTCTGAATGCCAAAGAGTAAAAAAGAATATAGTCTATCCAGAGCTGACCGATATAATAAAAAAGAACGTAATGCCGGAAAGATTGTTATTTATACGGAAGGAGATGTAACAGAACCGGAGTATCTTAATGATTGGATAAAAGGTTTTGCAGCTAAAAACGGCTTAAATCCGCTAAAAGTGAAGACTTGGTTTGAAATTGTTCCTTCTGATGACGAATCAGAACCTTTGAAAGTTGTAGAGAACTTGGTTTCTAATAAAAATCCTAAAGACAATGAGCTTGATAAATTCTACGCTGTGTTTGATGAAGATGATAGAAGCAATACCGGAAAAGATAAGGAAAACTATCAAAAGGCGTTTCAAACAGCAGAAAGTAACAATATTAATGTTATATGTTCCAATCGTTCTGTAGAACTCTGGGCAATTATGCATTTTTCCAATTCAACGCCTATGACACAGAAAGATTTGGAAAAAGAGCTTAAAAGGTTTATGCCGCACTACAATTCCAGTAAAAATAAACGCTTTGACTTTGCGATAATGCAAAGCGAAGGCGATGAAGACAAAGCCATAAAAAGGGCTCAATCATTGCGTAAAAATAATGAAAAGGCATCTAGTGATTGGAAAATTCGTCCTTCCACAAATTTTGATGAACTCATTGAAGCAATGAAAGAATTTATTTTACAGCATTAGATTGAGAAGATAACCCCTTCAAAATTAATCATTTTGTGACACCGATTTGTTTTTCATATCGGTGTTTTTTGTCACCAAAATTTGCGGCACCAGTGCGGCACAGGGTAAAAAAGAAGGCTTTCACAAAATCGTGAAAGCCTTGATTTTATTGGTTGCGGGGGAAGGATTTGAACCTCCGACCTTCAGGTTATGAGCCTGACGAGCTACCGGGCTGCTCCACCCCGCGATGAATATGTGCACCTTTTACGCTTCTCAGACCTATTTGTCAAGCTATTTTTTCAAAAAAACAAACTTAATATTAATGCCATGATAAAAACTGTCAGGATTATCCAATGTTTGATTTGCATTAATGTTTATCCTCCAAAATTGACTTATCGGCGATCAGATAATTGTTTTTAAGACAGTTTCAATACATTAATTACACCACTTCGCTAAATTGCGACAGTAATTGTTCTTTAGTCAGGGTGAAACCGGAGTCAATCCAGTTTTTTTCCAATTCTTTAAGCATATCGCCGATTTTGCGATTATCGGCAATGCCCGTTTTCATAATATCACGTCCGGTGACAGGAAATATCGGTTTGGATAAAGAATTTATTTCCTCATATAAATCCCACAAATTATCGGGAGCATTCATAGCAATAGCGTAAGATGTGAGTAAAAAAGCCGAGCAAAAATCCTGGCCATAGCGGTAAACCAAACTTTTACGCCCTAACGGAGTTAATAAATCTTTTTTCAACTCGTCCGAATTGCCCAACTGCATTAACAGAGTTTTTTGCCCGCGATTAAGCTTTAAGCGGATTGCCAAATTTTCAGCCAAAGCCTCATCCGGGTGATATAAAATAAATAATTTGACAATTTCCTCATGGTGGATTTTTTGCCCGACCGAAAGTTTGTTGAAATACTCCAAATTATCAATATATTCGGCCTCGGGAAGGATATAACTCAAAACATCATAGGATTGCATCAGGCGGTAAGCTCGGGGAGCATTAAAGGTGAGGATAATTCTGAATAATTCATCACGAATTTTTTCCATAGGAACTTTTTTAAGCCAACTGCTATATTCCTGACAGGCTTCGACTGCTTTTTTATTAGGTTCTTCCAAGCCATACATTGAGTAAAAGCGAAAATAGCGTAAAATGCGGATGGGATCTTCTTTAATGCGTTGGACGGCTGAACCGATAAAACGGACATAGCCCTTTTCTAAATCCTCAACACCGTTATAATAGTCAAAAACATTACCTTTTTCATCAGCATAGACGGCATTGATAGTCAAATCACGACGTGAAGCGTCTTCTTCCCAATTATCGGTATATTCAATGCGAGATGTTCCGTCTTCATCTTCGATATATTTGAAGAGCGAACCAACTTCAACAGCTTGATCATCAATCATCACCCCGACAGTGTTTTGTTTTATTCCCAAAGGAACGGTTTTATAGCCTTCATCATTACAGGCCTCGACTAATTCGTCGGGACTTAAATCCGTGGCTAAGTTCAGGTCATAACTTTTGATATTTTTTAGGGCATCTCGCACAGCTCCGCCTACAAAACGAAGCACTCCGCCATGATCAGCCACCACATCAAACAAGCGTAATATCTGCTTGTTGTCGGTTAATTTGTTAATATCAAGATAATTACTTCTTATCATCGGCAAAATTTTTCAGTTAAAAACTTTTTTTTGAAGTTAACATTTTTTATATATTTTGCAATTATTATTAATATCAATTAACTGTTTTTATAGGTAGTGACAATGAAAAAAATTGCGTTTTTTGTTTTAATGAGTTTTGTTTGGGCTTACACGGCACAAGCCGGAGCACCTAAAGTCTTAGGAGAATATGGGGATTGGACAGCTTATTACTATCGTGAAAACTCCGGTCCGGTTTGTTATATGGCTTCGTCTCCTAAAAAAGATGAAGGTAAATATACCCACCGCGGAGATATTTATTTTGTAGTTACGCATCGCCCCAATGAAAAAAGTTTTGACGTTATAACCGTTAATGCCGGATATACTTATAAGTTAGCAACTCCGGTTAAAATTAAAATCGGTGCCAAGACTTTCGGCGAAGATGATTTATTTACCAGCGGGGAAAAAGCTTGGGCGGTTAACAGTGATGTTGATAAAAAAATTGTGGAAGCCATGAAAAGAGGCAGCCGAATGATAATTGACGGAACTTCTTCAAAAGGGACGCTAACCAAAGACACCTATTCTTTGAACGGATTTTCATCGGCTTATAAGGCTATTACCAATAAGTGCAAGTAATGAAAGACTTAATCGGCTTATCAAAAGAAGAATTGGCAGAAGAAATGGCTTCAATCGGAGAGAAGCCGTTTCATGCTAAACAATTGTGGCAATGGATTTATTTCCACGGAGCTCGCGATTTTTCACAGATGAGCAATCTGTCCAAAACTTTGCGAGATAAGTTACAGCAAAATTATTTTATTTCACGACCGAAAATTGTTACCGAACAACTTTCGTCCGACGGCACGCATAAATGGCTTTTAGAATTTGCTGACGGAGAACGTATTGAAACAGTTTATATTCCGGAAGAAGATCGAGGTGCTGTTTGTATATCAACGCAAGTAGGTTGTGCGGTCGGATGTAAATTCTGTCATACCGGAAGCCAAAAAATTACCCGTAATCTGACTGCCGGAGAAATTGTCGCTCAATTTATGGTAGCACGTGATGCTTATGGCGAATGGCCCTCCCCTACTAATGAGACACGTTATTTATCAAACATCGTGGTTATGGGTATGGGTGAGCCATTGCATAACAAAGACAATGTTTTTAAGGCATTGAAAATATTGTCTGACGGAGACGGAATCGCCATTTCCAAACGCCGCATAACTCTTTCGACTTCCGGTATTGTGCCGCATATTGAGGCCGTGGCTAAAGAATTAGGGGTAAAACTGGCAATCAGTTTGCATGCTCCGACTAATGAAAAACGCTCAAGCATAATGCCGATTAATAGTCGCTATCCGATTGAAGAAGTGCTTTCCGCCTGTCAGAAATATCAGGATATTATGGGGATGAGCAGAATGATAACTTTTGAATATCTGATGTTGAAGGATTTTAACGATACACCGGAAGATGCAAAACTACTGATTGCTTTGATGAAAAAATATAATTTAGGAGCAAAATTTAATTTAATTCCGTTCAATCCTTGGCCCGGGTGCAATTTTGAACCGAGTTCCAATAATAAAGTTCATGCTTTTTCCAAAATACTTGAGCAGGCAGGATATGAAGCGCCAATAAGAGTTGCCCGCGGGCAAGATATTTTGGCAGCCTGCGGACAACTTAAAAGCAAAAATATCACTTCTGCTTAAATTCTTATTTTTTAGATTTGGTTATTTCCAATCCGCCATTCAGCACTATAACCTCTGCTGTATCATTATCGCTGATATAGCCGTCGATTATCTTAATTGCCAGCTTGTTTTCAATATTGTTTTTAAGCAATCTTTTAAGCGGACGCGCACCATAAACCGGATCATAACCATTATTAACAATCCAGACAAAAGCAGTATCATGGATTTTAAGCTTTATGTTGCGCGGACTCAGACGCTTTTCAATATTGGCAATTTGCAACTGGGCAATTTCCTTAATAGCGTTTTTATCTAGACGATGAAATATGGTTATTTCATCAATTCGGTTAATAAATTCAGGCCGAAATGAATTTTTGACCACATCCATTACCTGAGCACGAATTTTTTTGCCGTCGTCAGCTCCGGTGGCATTGCTCAAGATTTCCGAACCAAGGTTGGAAGTCATGATTATCAGAGTATTTTTAAAGTCAACCGTGCGTCCTTTGCCATCAGTTAATCGCCCGTCATCTAATACTTGCAACAATATGTTAAATACATCAGGATGAGCTTTTTCAATTTCATCAAACAAAATAACCTGATAAGGACGACGGCGAACCGCTTCGGTCAAGAAACCACCCTCCTCATATCCGACATAGCCCGGAGGAGAACCAATCAGGCGAGCTACCGCATGCTTTTCCATATATTCAGACATATCAACTCGCAGAATTGCGCGTTCATCATTAAACAAAAACTCTGCCACTGCTTTGCTTAACTCGGTTTTACCGACACCGGTCGGGCCTAAAAACAGAAATGAACCTATCGGCTGATTGGCATCAGAAATGCCGGCTCGCGAACGTCTTATGGCATTAGCAATAGCCGAGATAGCTTCTTTCTGTCCGACAACTCTGCGGCCTAAAAATTCTTCCATTTTCAATAATTTTTCTTTTTCACCGGTTAACATTTTATCGACCGGAATACCGGTGCGTTTTGAGACAACGTGGGCAATATCTTCTTCAGTAACAGTCTCGGTGAAAGAACCTTTATTATTTTTATTTACACCTTCCGATTCAGCAATTTTCTTCTCTAAATCAGGAATAATACCATATTGCAACTCACCGGCACGTTCAAATTTGCCTTCACGTTTGGCAATATCAACTTCTATGCGAGCTTTATCCAATTTATCTTTCAAAACCGTAAAATCGGCCAAATCACGCTTGTTCTTTTGCCATTTATCATCCATAATTTTAGCTTTGCTTTGTAAGGCACTTATTTCATAGTTAATGCCGGATAAACGCTCCTTTGAGCGAGGATCGTTTTCTTTGGCTAAAGCAGCGGCTTCAATTTTTAACTGCGTTATTTTTCTATCCAATTCATCCAATTCTTCCGGTTTGGAATCGATAGCCATACGCAAAGCACTGGCGGCTTCATCCATTAAATCAATAGCCTTATCAGGTAAAAAGCGGTCATTAATGTATCGGTCGGACAAAGTAGCTGCCGCCAAGAGAGCATTATCGGCAATTTTTACACCATGATGCAACTCAAATTTTTCTTTAATACCGCGCAATATAGAAACCGTATCTTCAACAGTAGGTTCGGCAATATAAATTTCTTGAAAACGACGAGCTAAAGCGGCATCTTTTTCAATATATTTTTTGTATTCATTTAAGGTGGTTGCCCCCATACAATGCAATTCACCACGCGCTAAAGCTGGTTTTAATAAATTGGAAGCATCCATTGAACCTTCAGCGGCGCCGGCACCTACCAAAGTGTGCATTTCATCAATAAATAAAATTATCTCACCTTGAGCATTTTCAATATCTTTCAGCACTGCTTTAAGACGTTCTTCAAATTCACCTCTGAATTTAGCGCCGGCTATCAATGCTCCTAAATCCAAAGATAGCAGCTTTTTACCTTGCAAACTTTCCGGAACATCATTATTAACAATACGATTAGCCAGGCCTTCGACTATAGCGGTTTTGCCGACACCGGGCTCACCTATCAAAACAGGATTATTTTTAGTGCGACGGGATAAAACTTGGATAGCTCGGCGAATTTCCTGTTCACGTCCGATTACCGGGTCAAGTTTACCTTCTTTAGCACGTTGGGTAACATCAACAGTAAATTTCTTTAGAGCATCAAAAGCATCTTCGGCTGTTTGACTATCGGCCAGGCGACCTTGACGATATTCGTTAATTGCTTCATTTAATTTGACAACATTTAAGCCTGATTTTTTAAGTAAATCGCCAGTTCCAGCATTTTCGGCAACAGCTAAAGCTTGCAACAATCTCTCAACAGTAACAAATTTATCATTAGCCTTATCTGCTAATTTTTCTGCTTCCTGCATGGTATAAGTAAAATCCTGGCTCATTAAAGTTTGCACAGAACCACCGCCAACCTGTGGTAATTTTGCCAATTCACTGTCAGCAGCTTCTTTTATTTTTGATATTGAACCACCGGATTTACTTATCAAATCATCTATTTGCGGATTTTTTGAATAAATAAGTGCTTTTAGTAAATGCAATGAAGTAACATATTGATTTTTAGCAGAAACTGCTATATTTACTGCTTTTTCAACAATATCTTTTGATTTATCAGTAAGTTTTTCAAAATCCATAGCTTTTACCTCCAATTCAATCGCTTATAATATAATATAGGGAATCAGAGAGTAATAAATCAAGTATTAGTTAAATTATTTTGACCGTAAATTTATTATTGCAATATCGGCGGGGGCAAACAAGCGCACATTCGGCCCAAAATTTCCGGCACCTCGAGAAACAAATAAATCAATATCGTTTACCTTATAATTTCCGGCAAGATAGTGATTAAGACGTTTGACAAACCAATGAAACGGGAAAAATTGTCCACCTAAAGTGTGACCGGATAGCACTACGTCAAAAAGCTCTTTAGACAGCGCATCAACAATCAACGGGGAATGCGATAACAAAACTCGGTAATTTTCTTTTTTAGATTTATAGATGGTGCGCCATAGATTTATACGTTCGGACATTGAGGAATAATCAGGTATTCCAGCTATAAATATATTAGCAACCTTGATAGTTGATCCTCCATTAAATAAAAAAGTTATTCCGTTGTTCTCAAATGCTTTTTTGGCCTCATAAACATTATTACTAAACTCACGCTCACCCATAACGGCAAATACACCATATGGGGCACTCAATTCGCGTAATTCTTCTAACAATTTGGAAATTTTATTAATATTATCGTTAATAATATCACCGGTCAACACAATAGCATCAGGCATTAAAGAATTAGCCTTATTAACGATACTTTTGATTCTTTCGGCAGAAGTAACTCGAGATAAATTCAAATCGCTTATTTGCACAATTTTTATATTATTGGTTATTTTATCGCTATAAAAATCCATCTCAATAATATCAGGTAATTTATGGGCTTGCCAAGTAGAATAAATACAAATAAATAAACTTAACGTTATAGCCAATAAATTAGCAATATTAAGTGTATCTTCATTATGCGGATCCCACCGCCAAGAGGAATGGCCAAAAAATTTAAATACTCCAAATGTCATAAACCATACTAAATCACGCAACATTAAGCACACGAAAAGTATAAATACAAAAACCAACATAAAATATAAAACATGATACAGAAAACCATAAAGCATATCAGGCAATAAATTGTATTTTTGTATTATATAAAGAGGGATAACACCAAACCAACCGGTGAAAACTATAACCATAGCACCAATTTTAATCGGACGCGAAAAATCACTATAACTAATCAAATTTCTGATGGTTATAAGCGAACAGGCAGCAGCTACAATCACAAAAGCTAAAAATAAAGACATTTAATTTATCCCTTTTATAAAAAAATTACCTTTAAGCGTTGGCTGCATTATCTTCGGCTGATTTTTTCTGGCGGGGCTTATATTGGCGACGTGGTTTGGCTGAAGCAACCTCATCTTCGGTTATTTCAATTACCGTAAACGACTTCTTAGGTTTGGTTTCGACTAAAGTTCCTGCTTGTTGAGCTGAAGTATCGGCGACCTCCGATGTAGGATTCGTTTCTGTTGTTTGCGGTTCAGAAGATACCGAAACAGCTTCTTCGTTGACGGGTTGATTTTCTTTAGGCTCAAAACGTTGTTTACGCTCGTTTATTTCGGTTACGATTTTGCGATAGTGCTCGGCATACTGACGAAATACCTCTGCCTCTACATAATCACCATTACCGTGAGCTTCTTTGGCTAAGTCATTATAACGCTTGATTAAATCTAAAGCTGTTCCACAACACTTTCCTGCCGGGGAAACACTATCAAACTTGAAATTCAGGGAATATCCCTGGTTATTATAACTACTACGAAATTTATTTTTTTTCATTAACTATTACCATTAAAATAGTGCTTTTTACCGCACTGTTAAATATAAACTGTGAAAAAAGAGAAAAACTTTTGCCTTATACGGCTTCACATAACAAGCGCATAATAACCAAACTTTTTATAAATGCAAATTATTTTTTTAAAATTATGCAGCGTTCTTTTCCGCCAAGATCTTTCAAAATTTTTAGAAACTTTAATCCTGACGCCTGAGCTATTTCCGAGATTTCTTTTAATTGCAGAGAATCACCGGCCTCCAACAATAAAAATCCTTCAGATTTTAACAAATCTTTAGATAAGGTAATTATTCTGTTATAATCTCGCAATCCGTCTTTTCCTCCTTTTAAGGCAACCAGCGGATCATATTTTTTTACCTCATCATCCAGGAAGGCAATTTCACTATCTGGAATGTAAGGCGGGTTGCTTAATATCATATCAAACGGAGCATATTCTGTTAATTTTTCCATAATATCTTCATCAAACCAGCCGGCTTTCAGTAAAGTTAATCTTTCTGCCGCAATATTCAGCTTTTCGGCATTTATATCCGCAATAGCCAGAGCCTTTTCGGATATATCAATTCCCACACCTCGAATATTGGGCAGATCTGCCAAAATTGATAAGATTATACATCCTGAGCCTACACCAAATTCCAAGATTTTCGGTTGGCGGATTCCGCTTAATATTTCAACAGCCTGTTCTACCATAATTT
>CAMOLN010000019.1 GCA_946618745.1 uncultured Alphaproteobacteria bacterium
GGCAAGTGATTGCGGAAAAACTTTATGTAAACTGTCAAGGTTAAAGGGAATATTAGCCTCAATTCCGTCAATTACAGCCTTAACACGATACATAAAACGATGCCATTCGGTAAAGTTGCTTAAATAGTCCCATACTTCTTTGCTGTTAGTGTGAAAAACATGGGGTCCATATTGGTGAACCGTAATACCGGTTTCTTTATCCTTGTAATCATAGACATTGCCACCGATATGATTACGTCGGTCGATAATCAAAACTTCTTCATGCTTTTGCGAGGCCAAACGTTCTGCCAAGACAATACCGGATAATCCACAACCAACAATGAGGTTCGTTACTTTGCGCATCAATATTTCCTTTTAAGTTCCCAATTCCAAGCGGTTGAGATGATGTCTTTAATATCAGTGTATTGAGGTTGCCAGCCTAAAATTTCTTTAGCTTTGGCATTGTCGGCAAAAAGATGAGCCGGATCGCCGGCGCGACGCGGAGCATATTCCACGGGGCATTTTTTGCCGCTGACTTGTTCGGCTGCGGTAATAATCTCTTTGACCGAAGTGCCGATACCGGTGCCAAGGTTGATACAACCGTTATAATTTCCCAATTTTTCCAGGGCCAGACGATGAGCCACAGCTAAATCTTCAACATGAATATAGTCGCGGATGCAAGTGCCGTCCGGAGTATCATAATCAGTACCAAAAACTTGAATGATGTTGCGTTTGCCAAGAATTGTTTGTAATACCAAAGGAATTAAATGTGTTTCCGGTGAGTGACTTTCGCCGATTTTGCTGTCTTGAGAACATCCGGCCGCATTAAAATATCGTAAAGCAATATGTTGCAGTCCATAGGCTCGCTCATAGTCGGCAAAAATCTGCTCAATCATCAATTTGGTGCGTCCGTAAGGATTAATCGGATTTTGCGGATGTTTTTCGTCAATCGGGGTATATTGCGGCTCGCCATAGGTGGCACAAGTGCTGGAAAAAACAATTTTTTTAACATTGTGTGCTAACATCGTATGAAGCAGATTAGTCGTGCCGATGACGTTGTTGTAATAGTATTTTTCAGGTTCAGCTACACTTTCTCCGACATAAGCAAAGGCGGCAAAATGGATAACAGCATCAATCGGATAAAAAGTGAACAACTTATCAAGAGATAGTAAGTCCATAAGATCTGTATAGATAAAAGTGGCACGTTCGTCAACAGCTTCGCGATGGCCATAATATAAATTGTCCGCGACTATCACTTCATAGCCTTGATCAAGCAGGTGGCGAACAGTATGAGAGCCGATGTAGCCGGCACCGCCCATAACTAAAATCATGCAACCTCCCGCAACAGTTTTTCTTTGTTCTCAATCTTTTTGCCAATTCCTTGATATTTGAAACCGTTGGCAAGTGCTGATTCGATATTTATCAAATTGCGGCAGTCAACAATGTTTTTGTGATGCATTAAAAGTCCGGCACGAGTTAAATCCAAACTCTTGAATTCCCCCCATTCAGTTAAAATCGCCATGACATCAGCATCTTTTAGGCATGAATACATATCATCGGCATAGCTGATTTTGTTGCCTAAAAGGCGGCAAGCAGTACCCATAGCTTTAGGATCATAAGCAGTGATGTCGGTTTTATGTTCAAGCAAATTGTATACAATATCCATGGCCGGACTCTCGCGGCAATCATCAGTTCCGTCTTTGAAAGCTAAGCCCAATACAGCGATTTTGGGATTAGGAATATCTTTAACCGCATTGAGAATCCGTTCGGCCATTTGCTGTTTGCGTTTGGTGTTGCCGGCAATGGCCGCATTAATCAAGGTCATTTCCACATCGTTTTGGCGTGCCATATAAGACATAGCCATAGTATCTTTAGGAAAACAACTTCCGCCATAACCCGGTCCGGGGTTTAAGAAACGATTACCAATGCGGGTATCTAACCCCATACCTTGGGCTACTTCGGTAATATCGGCACCGGTTTTTTCGCAAAAGTCAGCCATTTCGTTTATATAATGAATCTTGATTGCTAAAAAAGCGTTAGAGGCATATTTTATGGTTTCGCTTGAACGACGTTTGACAAACAGCATGTTGGTTTTGCCTGCGAATGGTTTATAGAGCTCTTTGATTACATTGCGGGCTTTTTCAGTATTGGCACCAACAACAATGCGATCGGGGTGGAAAAAGTCATAAACGGCAAAACCTTCGCGCAAAAATTCCGGTAAAGAAACAACATCAAAATCAGCGAACGGATTTTTTTTGCTGATAAGGGCTTCGATATCATCGCCGGTACCGACCGGAACGGTTGATTTGGTTGCAACTACGGTATATCCTTGTAAATATTCGGCTAACTCGGTTGCAGCTGCGTGAATATATTTCATATCGGCTTCTTTGGTTACCGGATGCGGCGGAGTGCCAACGGCAATAATCACTACGTCAGCCGTTTCAATACCTTCCTTCATTGAAGTGGTAAATTTAACCCTTCCCGCAGCGACATTTTTGTGAAAAAGCTCTTCCAGACCATCTTCGTAGAGAGTGATTTTGCCGGATTTTAAGGCTGCAATTTTTTGAGGATCGCGATCAATACAGGTTACTTTGTTTCCCAATTCAGCCAAACCTACTCCGGTGGGAAGTCCGACGTATCCGGTTCCGATTATTGCGACTTTCATTTTAGATGGCCTCCTTGAATAAGTCAATTTGTGTTTTGAAATAAGCTATGGTTTTATCGAGCCCTTCATCCAGCTTTATTTTCGGTTCCCAACCTAATTCGGTTTTAGCTAAAGTAATGTCGGGACGACGCAGACAAGGATCATCGGCAGGTAAACCGCGATATACTATTTGGGAAGAACCGCCGATTTTAGCGATTACTTTTTGAGCCAATTCTTTGATGGTGAATTCTCCGGGGTTGCCTAAATTGACAGGACCGGTAAAATCTTTGGGTGAATTCATCATGCGAATCAGACCTTCGATAAGGTCATCAACATAACAAAATGAGCGAGTTTGATTACCTTGACCATAAACAGTTAAATCTTTTCTGCTTAAGGCCTGACAAATAAAATTGGAAACGACGCGACCATCATGAGGATCCATGTTTGGTCCGTAGGTGTTAAAAATACGTACAACTTTTATGTTAACACCCTCGTGACGGTGATAATCAAAAAACAGACTTTCCGCACAACGTTTGCCTTCATCGTAACAAGAACGAATCCCAATCGGATTGACATTTCCGAGATAGGTCTCGGGTTGGGGATGAACTAACGGATTGCCATAAATTTCCGATGTTGATGTTTGTAAAATAGTGGCATGGTGTTTTTTAGCCAAATCCAGCATATTAATTGCACCGAGTACGCAGGTTTTGGTTGTTTGGATAGAATGAGAACCCTGATAAGCAGGAGGCGAAGCAGGACATGCCAGGTTGTATATTTGATCTATTTTAGTGTCATTGATTGAAAGAGGTGAACAAACATCATGCTCAATAAAACGAAAATTAGGATTATTTAATAAATCAGCGATGTTTTGTAATCTTCCGGTATAATTGTTGTCAATACAAATAACCTTGTCACCATCACTAATAAGTCGATGACATAAGTTAGAGCCTAAAAAACCTGTCCCGCCAGTTACGAGAATACTATTCATTTGATACCTCTGTTTTCGAATTTTTCAAGTTTAGTTATTATATCGTTTATTATCGGAGTCAATAAGTTTTTTTTGCAACAGGAACATTTTATTAAATAAAGTAAAATTTGTGAAAAAATGCTTGCAATTTTGTAAAGATATGTTTAAAAAGCGTTTGAGAATCGATGAAACGATTTTCATAACATTAATTCACACGCGGATTTTTAGCGGAATTAGGATTTTTATTTTTAATTTCGTTTCGGTGCTTGGAACTTTCAAGTTTTAGCAGAATCCGCGGAGGTTTAACCGAAAAAGAAGGATATAAAAACATGACTCTTCCTACATTTACTCTGCGCCAGATGATTGAAGCCGGCGTTCACTTTGGTCACCACGCTCGTCGTTGGAATCCGAAAATGGCAGCTTATATTTATGGCAAAAGAGATAATATTCACATTATTGATTTGCAAAAGACTTATCCGATGCTTTATCAGGCAATGGCTACAACCAAAGAGATTGCAGCTCAAGGCGGTAAGGTTTTGTTTGTTGCAACCAAGCGTCAGGCTCAGGATATCATTAAAGAAAATGCCGAACGTTGCGGACAGTATTATGTTAACCAACGTTGGTTGGGCGGTATGTTGACTAACTGGAAAACAGTTCACAAGTCAATTACCCGTTTGGTAAAACTTAATGATATGTTTGAGAAAGGCGATTTGGCCGGTTATACCAAAAAAGAATTGCAAGGTATGAGAAAAGAACAGGAAAAATTGAATCTGGAATTGGGCGGCATCATGAATATGGGCGGTCAGCCGGATTTGTTGTTTGTTATTGATACCTGCAAAGAATCTTTGGCAATTAAAGAAGCTAAGAAGTTGGGTATTCCGGTTATCGGTATTTGTGATACTAACTCTGATCCTGAGGCGGTTGACTTACCGGTTCCCGGTAATGATGATGCAATCAGAGCTATTCAATTTTATTCCGAGATGATTTCTGCCTCGGTATTGGATGGTATGCAGGCACAGATTGCCGCTCAAGGTGTCAAAGTTGAAGAAATGGTTGAAGAAATAGCCGCTGAGAAGAAAGATGCTCCTAAAGCTCCGCGCAAGAGAGCAACTAAAAAAACAGCTGATAAAAAAGAAAAAGCTGAATAATTTTCAGGCTATTTGAGCGAATGAGGGCGGTGTTGCGCCGCCCTTTATTAAAATTAAATATTTTTAAGGGTTTATAGAAGATGACAGAGATTACTGCTGCTTTAGTTAAAGAGTTGAGAGAAGCTACCAGTGCCGGTATGCTTGATTGTAAAAAAGCTTTGGTTGAGACCAATGGCAATTTTGAAGAAGCTGTTGATTGGTTGAGAAAAAAAGGTTTGGCAACTGCGGCTAAAAAAGCCAGTCGTATTGCTGCCGAAGGTTTGGTTTCGATTTATGTCGAGGGAAATAAAGGTGCAATAGCCGAAGTTAACTCAGAGACTGACTTTGTTGCTAAGAATGAAATTTTCCAAGAATATGTTGCCGATGCAGCTAAAGTTGCTTTGATGGCTGCCGGTGAAGTTTGTGATATGAAGACTTTTCATTGTCCGAAATGCAATAAGACTTTTGAGGAGCGTTTGACCGATATGATTGCCAAAATCGGCGAGAATATGAATTTGCGTCGTGCGGCAATGATTCAGGTTAATGAAGGTGTAGTTGCTTCGTATTTACACAATTGCTGTGGCGAAAATATCGGTAAAATCGGTGTTTTGGTTGCTCTAGAGTCAAAAGCCGACAAAGCGAAACTGTTAGAATTGGGCAAACATATTGCCATGCATATTGCGGCTTCTGCTCCGATTGCTTTGAATATTGCTTCGGTTGATCCGGCGGCGGTTGAGCACGAAAAATCAATTTTTGCCGAACAGGCTAAAGCTTCGGGCAAACCGGAAAATATCATCGAGAAGATGGTTGAAGGTCGTGTTCGCAAGTTTTATGATGAGGTTGTTTTGGAAGAACAGGCTTATATTATGGATCCGGACAAGAAAGTTAAGCAAGTTATTGCTGATGCCGAAAAAGAATTGGGTGCCGAGATCAAATTGACCAATTATGTTCGTTTCAAATTGGGTGAAGGTTTGCAAAAGAAAGAAGAAGACTTTGCAGCGGAAGTCGCAGCTCAGTTGAAGAAATAAGCAAATCATATAAGATAAAAGCGGTTAAGCAGAAATACTTAGCCGCTTTTTTTTATTTTTTGGTATATTCAAGCACACTGTCGTTAACAAAAACCAATTCCACACCGGCTTGGGCGAACATTTCTTCGGATTCCTGTCCGGCATGGTATTTGTTTTCGGCGATAACTTTTTTGATGCCTGAAGATATTAAAAGCATGGCACAGGTGCGGCAAGGTGTCATTCCTACATAAATAGTAGCACCGTCAATAGCGACTCCGCGTTTAGCAGCTTGACAAATGGCATTTTGTTCGGCGTGAACGGTGCGAATACAATGGTCATGCAATTTGCCGTCGGCTTCATAAGAGGCGCGGATTAAATGTCCGACATCATCACAATGAGGAAGACCGGACGGAGCTCCGGCATAGCCGGTGCATAAGATATGATTGTCTTTAACAATGACGCAAGCACATTGGCCACGGTCGCAAGTTGAGCGTTTTTGCAACGCATGCATTACTTCTAAAAAATATTCATCCCAGGTTGGTCGCATGGCAGTCTCCTTTTTTTTGCAGATAAAACATTTGTCAAAAGTTTAACAGAGTGTAGATTTTATTGTCAAGGATTCATTAAATTTATATATAAAGGTAATAAAAAAATATTTTTTTTGTTGACAAAGGTAAAAACATACATATATCCTAATTGAGTCATTTAAGCGACGAAAGGTTTTTTTATGGTTGCAAGTCAATATAACAAGTTTATTGTTCCGGCTGCTTATTATATAAGCGGTTTGGGTTTGGCTTGCATTATTTTCAGCTTTATTTTTTACTTGATTATCAGCCTCTGAGCATTTTTATAATTCCGTTGTTGCGGTGATGTGGGTGCTCAGGGGGTGAGCACCGACACATTACCGTTTTTTGTGTTTAATTTTATGATAATCAAGAGGATATAATGAATAATAATTTAGATAAAAAAGTAGCAGAAGTAAGAGAAGCGTTCGGTGAATATTTCACGTTGGTCGGCGGTAAAAAATTTAAGCAATTTTATTATGATTGGCATGTAGATAATATGATTGCTCCGTTTGCCGGAATGGCTGAGTATTTTTGCCAAAATTACGGAGATGATGCTAAAGAAAAGTTTCATGAATTTGCACAAGACGTAAAACAATGGCTTAATGATTATGATGTTGATAAACCGGAGATTTCACAGGTTGATGCCAAAAAATATTCGCGAAGCAATGATGGAAAATTGAGAGAATTGTTAGACGGGGTGCGGACTTTCGGTTTTGAATTCAGACAATTTGTATATAGTTTCGGGACTAAAGAAGATCATAACAATGAATTTGGTTATTGGCCGGTTAAGGCTAATATGCCATATGCATGCAAACATGGTCTTATGGTAGCTAAAGATGTGGTAGAATTTATGGATAAGAATTTCGCGGAATTGTCCGGCAGTGAAAATGTTTATCGCAGCGCACAAAAGTGTGTTGACAGTTATTTAAGAGAAAATATCTGCAAGCAATATGTATATCACAACGGATATAGTTTTGATGACAGAAAGACTGCAATTAAAAAATTACATGATTTACGTAATCAACTGAGTTTGGTTTATCGTCAGACTGACATGTTTACCGCACAGCAAAATGATTTGTTTCAGCGTGAGTTTGTTAATGGGACGAGAGTAAAAAATCGTTATTGGCCGGATGGATTCGAGTTGGAATTCTATGTTCCGGAAAAATTGGGTGATTATCATGTATTGGCTGATTATTTAACACAAACAATCGGTTGGAATAAGTTTTATTTTACCAATAAAGATCCGTCAGTTTATGCTGATAGGGAATCGGCAGGGGTTATTATGCGCGATGAAAGTTTGGTTCCTTATGAAGGATTGGCTCCGGTTGAATTTGCCAGTAAGATAATGTATAGCAAAGAAGATGAGCAGCATTGTTTGAAGATTTTTGATGCTTTTGATCAGGGGCATGTTAATAAACATTGTTCTTTGCATCAACATTTGTGTTCCGATAATTTGAATATGGATGCGTATAAACGTTTGGTAAAGCGAATGATGCAACATGAAGACGAAATTGTCGGCGCTTTTGCAGCACCGGAGCGTCGAGATAATAACTTATTGTATGCAACTTATATCAGTCGTAATTTAAGTTCGCAAGGCAAGAGAGATTATCCATTTTTGGCTTTGATGGTTGATATGTGTGATACTAAAACCGAATTGCAAGAAATGGTATCATTCGGCAACAAATATAAAACACTTAATGTTATGCCGGAACACACTATTGAGATGAGAGCAATGAATGCAAATTTCAATAAGAATTTTGTGGCGGCTTATTTGCTATTCAATCGTGAATTTGTGGCAGCGGCTGCGGAAAATAATCCTCGCCATGTAAACAGAGAATTGTTGAATAAATATACATGGTATAATAATGAACTAAGTGATGATAAGACAGTTATGCATCCGCTTAATTACGGTTATGATGAAGTTCCGCACGATTCATATCGTCCGATGAAACGACCTGTGGCACCAACTGTAATTAAGCAAGAACAAGATTATAACAGGATGGTAGCTCATGCACTCCAGGCTACCGGAAAATTGCCTTATTATAATCCGGCAGCACTTAAGATGATGAGAGAGGTAAGACATGCAGGATAAAGTATTTGATGAAGTTAATTCACTATCGAATTGTGAATTGATAATAACCTGTGAGCATGGAGGTGCACAAATCCCCGAGGAATATAATTCCTTGGGGGTGAGTGCGTCAAATTTGGACACGCATATTGCCAGAGATAAAGGTGCGCGGGAAGTAAGCAGGTTGTTGGCGCAAAAATTGGGTTGTTACGCTATTACGGGTAAATATTCGCGCTTGTTGATTGATTTAAATCGGCGGACAAATGAGGCAGATTTGATTGTTGCAACCAGTGATAAGACAGATATTCCGGCGAATCTGAAGATTGATGAAACGGAAAAATGTAAACGTCTGGAAAAATATTACTATCCTTATTATGAGGCGATTGAAAAACAAGTGGCACATATAAAAAGTTTGGGTAAGAAACCGGTGTTTTTTTCCGTGCATAGTTTTACGCCACAGCTGAAAGGCGGAAGTTATCGTCCGTGGAATGCAGGAATTTTATGGCATAAACCTTCGGCATTAGCGCAATTTGTTTATGAAAAATTGCAGAATCGGGCAGACAAAAAAGTCGGAGCAAATGTGCCTTATGATTTGCAACAAGCTAATACGGGTGCGGTGGTGATTTGCGGTGAAGAAAAGGGATATGATTACGGATTGATTGAAATTCGTGATAATGAATTTGATAATATGGACAAAGGTGCCGGATGGTGGGCAGATAATTTGGCCGATATTTTACACAAGTATTTAACGAAATAAAAAATATATATTTTTTAGACAAAAAATATTGCAAAATAATTAAAAGTGTGATATGTGGGGAATAATTAACATTATTATTAATTTAAATAAATATTACTATGGAAAAGAAAAAAGTTTTTTCTGCCGTATGTTATGCTGCGGCAGGGGTTTCTGGGGCAGTTATGTCAATTGCCTTGTTTGATGTGTTAAAATCCTCACTATTATGGGTGGCCGGAGGCGCTTGTGTTTTTCTCGTGCTATTATGCCTGTATGATATCGGGGTGATTGCATGGTTGATAAAGAAAATCCGTCCCAATACCACCAGTTCGTGGTGGGAAAAATATATAGGGACGCGCCAACTATATCTGGCAGTGGCGTTTCTATTTTTTTTATTTTTAATGTCCATTATTATGGGGCTATCCGTAGCTCCTATGAGAGTTGATAAAGAACACTTCATCAAGGCAGAGGAATACCACGTGTTGGAGGCCTATCTGGACGGCTATGTAACCAACAATTCCTTTGAAAATAAGGAGTGGCTGGAAGTGTATCCTTATCTTGAGGGAAAGAAATTTACCGATCCACAACTCGCCGTAATTACTTATTACGGTATGTGGTGCGGTGAGGATTTTCCCAGAACAACAGTGGCCAAGAAACTGCTGTCAGGAGAAAAAATCATAAGCTCGGATTTTTCCGAAGATTATTCATACCATAAGCTGTGGATTCTTCGTGCAGTTTGGGACGGGAAGATTTCCTATAAGGAAATACGTAACTGGCCTAACGGATCGGTATATCTGATCGATATTGACAATCTGAAGTATGACCGAAAAGGAAAAGCTCTCGTCACAAAAGAGCTGCGTAAACGGCTTAAAATCGGGCCGTTGACAGCTGAGGAAATTCTTGATGTCGGGTATATTCCTCCGGCGGATACCTCGGTTGCCG
>CAMOLN010000020.1 GCA_946618745.1 uncultured Alphaproteobacteria bacterium
AGTGGGAAGTTTGAGGGGAAGCTGTTTGAGAGTTTTTAAATTTTCGGTAATGTCTTCGCCGATGATGCCGTCGCCTCGGGTGGCAGCTTGAACGAATATTCCTTTTTCATAACGCGCGGAAAAAGACAGACCGTCAATTTTGGGTTCGCTCATAAAAGCGATATCGTCGGCAGTATTGAGATAACGTTTGACACTCATGACAAAATCGGCCACTTCATCAAAAGAAAAAACATCTCCCAGTGATAGCATGGGAAAGCGATGAGTTACTTTGTTAAAAGCACTTTTTACGACCGAACCTACTCTTTGAGATGGACTGTCCGGGCGAACCAATTCGGGAAAACGGGCTTCGATAGCGGCATTGCGATGTTTGAGAACATCATATTCGGCATCGGAAAGATAAGGATCATCATTTTGATAATAAGCATTGTCGGATTTAGCAATTTCGCGGGATAAGCGCTCAAGTTCAACAGCGGCTTCTTCGGGAGTTAGTTGGTCGACCGGTTTCATGTTTGTTTCCTTATGATTTATGCAGTATATATATATACAAAACATAACTCGAAAAATCCAGTCAGAAGTAGCGGTTATTATCAGAAAAAACTTGACAATTAGACAAAATTAGAGCATAAGAGTAAAAAAAAGTATTTATCAATTATTAAAAAAACATGAAAAACATGAAAACAAGTGAAAAGTCCGGACTGGGATTAGCTGTTCTAGTCTGTGCCATCGTAACGGCAGTCGCGGTGTATATGATAAAACCGCGTTTATTTGATTATCCTGTCGGCAAGTGGCAGGAGGGATTCGTTGAATATTGTTCATATTACACAGATTGGCACTACGGTGATTACCGGGGCCGATATGTGTGTTTCCTGGACGATGATGTCCAAGGTCTTAAAGTCACCACCATCAGTGGTGAGGTAATTGAAACAAGGTGGACAGTCAACGATGATTGTCCTATAAAATATAAGATCCCGAAAGGGACTTATGTAAAAGTGAGACCTTACAAAGGTCTCGATAAAGTGACAAAATACTACAAGGTGCGGGTATTAGCCCCACCTAGATAAAAAAATAGTAGTTATCTTCTTAAAAGACATCCCTCGGGAAACCGAGGGATGTCTTTATTTGAAGAAAAATAAATTATTTTTCCGGGGCAATTATCATCATCATTTGTTTGCCTTCTAATTTGGGAGCTTGTTCCATTTTGCACAAGCCTTCCAAATCTTCTAACAAGCGATCAAGGACTTCTTTGCCCATGTTGTTGGCACTCATTTCACGTCCCTTATAGCGCATGGTAAATTTAACCTTATTACCTTCGCCCAAAAATTTTTTAGCCTGCTTGACTTTAACTTCATAGTCGTGAGTGTCAATCATCGGACGTAATTTCAATTCTTTAGTTTCAACGATTTTTTGATTTTTTTTGGCTTCGGCTTTACGCTTTTGCGCTTCATATTTATATTTGCCGTAATCTAATATTTTACATACCGGAGGGGTTGCCTGAGGGGAAATTTCTATCAAATCAAAACCGGCTTCGTCAGCCATTTCCAGTGCTTTTGCTATAGCAACGATACCGCGGTTTTCACCTTTTTCATCAATAAGCCGAACTTGTTTGGCTGTGATGTTCTCGTTAATGCGCGGTCCATCTTCTTCGCGTACTGGCGCATTGTTATTTTCTTTTGTTATTGTAGCCTCCATAAAATGTTATAAAATCAGAGTTTATCATACTAAAATAATTTGTTTTTTCAAGATAAAAATGCTTATTTGAGCAAAAATTTCTTCAATTCATTTTCATTTTCCCAGGCAACGGTTATTTCCAGTTGATGAAAATGTGATTGCAGATGAGGTGGAATTTTGACCATATCTTTAGAGGTAGTAAAAATATCGGCATCATATTTTTGAGCCTCGTTGATGAGTGATTTTAATTCATCTTCGGTGTAAAAGTGATGGTCAGGAAAAGAACGGGTTTTAATGATATCGGCGCCGCAATCTTTCAAGGTATTAAAAAATTTATCGGGGCGTCCGATACCGGCAAAAGCCAAAACTTTTTTGGTGAATTTTAAGTTTTGGGTTTTGGGGGTTACTTTACCTTTAAATGAAGGAAGCCAAGGAGTAAGATCAGCGATATGGTGAACATCTTCTCCTAAGATGATGAGAGCGTCGGCACGTTTAATTCCGGAAGAGAAAAATTCGCGTAAAGGTCCGGCCGGTATGGGGTAAAAGTTACCTAATCCGGCGGCGCCGTCAATTACAAGAAAGGATTTATCTTTGTAAAGGGAAGGGTTTTGAAAACCGTCATCCATGATGATGATGTCAACACCTTTACTGATGGCTAATCTGGCAGCTTGGTCGCGTTTGTGATTAACAGCAACCGGGGCAACTTGTGCCAAAAGGAGTGGTTCGTCACCGACATCGGCTGCTGAATGGATGGAAGGGTTAACCATTATGTTTTGTAGTTTTCCGCCATAGCCTCGGGTGATAAATCCCGGATTAAGACCGGCTTGTTGTAAAATTCCGGCTATGGATATAGCAGTGGGGGTTTTACCTGATCCTCCGGCCGTGAGATTACCGATGCAAATAACCGGAGCGTTGACTTTGGTCGGTTGGTGAATTTTGAGGCGTAATGCGGTTATGCCGGCATATAAACAACCTAAAGGAAATAAAAGTTTGCTTAAATAACCTTGTTTATTCCAAAATTGAGGAGCTTGCATGTCAGAAATATACCTTTATTTTATCAATTATTCCGTCGAGAACTTTGGTTTCGCTCTGTGCCCAATTATAAGCAAGTGAACATTTGGCATCTAACAAGGCATCGTTAGCGAGCAGCTCGTCAACAATTTTTTCGAGCTCGTCAAGGTTGTCGATTTGCATTATAGCATCTGCCTTACGGGCTCGTGCCATAGCATCGCTGAAGTTGTGCATGTGAGGTCCGACTATTACGGCATCACGAACGCGAGATGGTTCAATAAAGTTTTGACCGCCGTGAGGTATAAGTGATCCTCCGATAAATACTATTTTAGCAATATCATACCAAAGTCCCATCTCACCGATGGTATCGGCAATATAGGTATCGGTTGAAGAAGTTATTTTCTCATCTTTGGATCGCAACGCTGAAGATAAATCCATTTTTTTCAGTTCGGCGGCAATTTCACTGCCGCGATTGGGATGGCGAGGAGCAATAATAAGCAGCAAGTCGGGATATTTAGCTTTAAGTTTTTTGTGGACTTTGGCTAAGCGGATTTCTTCATCATCGTGAGTTGAGCTTATGAGCCACAATTTGCGTTTACCAATCTGTTTAAGTAAAGTGCGTTTGGCATCTTCATCAATAGGAAGCGGCAAACCGGCGTATTTCAAATTGCCTAAACAAACAGCATCTTTTGCACCTAAGATGCGCAGACGATAGGCATCTTCTTCCGATTGTCCCAAACATAAAGTGAAACACTCGAGCAATTCTTTGCAAATAAAATCAAATTGTTGCCAACGTTTGAAGGTTTTGTTGGATATACGCCCATTGATAAGAATCAGGGGAATATTGCGTTTGGAAATGCTGGATAATACAGCCGGCCAAAACTCGGATTCAAACCATAAAACAACATCAGGACGCCAATAACGGACAAAACGATTGGTAAATACCGGGTTGTCAATCGGGATAAATTGGTGAAAAGCTCGTTCGGGAAGGCGCTTTTGCATTACATCGGCCGAAGTAACGGTGCCGGTTGTGACCATGACATGAGAATCGGGATAAGTTTCCAAGATTTTATGGATGAGGGGAAGCATTGATACGGATTCACCGACAGAGGCCCCATGCAGCCAAAACAGTTTGCCTTGGGGGCGCTCTTTTTTAGGTTTACCAACTCGTTCATTGAAGCGTTGAACATCTTCTTTACCGCAAATTTTTCTTTTTTTGACATATCCTTGAATAACCAGAGGGTAGAGAACAGCAACTAAAAAATTGTAGATTTTTATGAACATAATTTAATACCTTTTCTTTTTGATTTCATCAGGATCAGCCGGTTGAACAGGAATTTGTCCAACTTGAGTATCGCAAGACGAATTGATTGAATTGGCTAAATCTTCCAATTGAAGACGATAAATTTCCAATTGTTCGTCATTAATGTCAGAAGGAATGTATAACGGCTTGCTGAGAGTAAATACACCTTTGCCGAAGGGAAGCGGAAACAAGGTTTTGTCCCAGGCTTTGTTAAAAAATAAGGCGTGCGAGGTAGAAAAAGTTGCAAATATTATGGGAAAGCCGCTTTTAGAAGCAAAGTATATCGGAGATTTTTTCATTCTCATGCGTGGGCCACGAGGGCCGTCGGGAGAGATAAAAATACTTTGTTTTTTTTCAAGCAACCGCATAATTTCAAGAGCGCTTTGCGAAGCTTTTTCATTAGTTGAGCCGGAAATCGGATTAATATCGTATAATTTTAAGAAATGGGCAATAAGTTGACCATCTTGATGAGGTGAAACCAAGGCATTAAGTTTTTGATTTGCGAGTTTATGCCAGAAAAAAGGAAGCATTACGGTTCGAGCGTGCCATCCGACTAAAATGGATGGTTGAGAAAGCTGCTTTTGGATTTGTGAAGAATTATCAATATGCCAACGGGTAGTTAATCCGATTAATCGGGAATATATGAATATGAAAAAAGAAATCATTTTTATGATGAATGTTTTCTTCATAAAAGATTTTATTTTGGGCTTCAGAAAGGTTTTTAAAGACATTTTTGTGATTAGAATTAAGGTTGGGTTTTGGTAACGCTTATGCCGATATTATCATCATCGGTAACGATAACTTCGCCATGACCAATCAAGACGTTGTCAGCGTATATGTCAACGTCATCATTAACGTTTCGATCCAATTCGACAACGGCGCCGCGTCCGAGTCTTAAAAGTTGGTAAACACGCAGATTGGCTGATCCTAAGGTAATCGAAACCTTAACATTTATATCTCCGCTGGAATAAGCCGGATCATTTTTGGCTGACATAACCGCAAACTCCCTAATGATTTTTAGTTACGGATATATATTTATAAGAAAGTGATAAAAATCGCAAATAAAATTTATCATCAGGATTTTTTTGTGGATTAAATATTTAGGTAATTGAGATAAGTTTAATAATATGACAAAAAGTTGATATCAAAGGCTTGTATACAAGAGCTGAAATAACTATATAGTTGGTAATATTAATAAAATTCCAGGTGATAATATGGTCAAAAAACGCAAATATCCTTTACTCCCGCTTCGTGATATAGTGGTTTATCCTAAAATGATTGTGCCGCTTTTTGTGGGGAGAGCCAAGTCTATTGCCGCTTTGCAAATGGCAGAGGGAGAAGACAATCAGATTGTTTTGGTCACACAAAAAAATCCGGTAATTGAAAATCCTTCAGCAGATGATGTCTATCAAGTGGGTACTTTGGGAAGTATTTTGCAATTATTGAAATTGCCCGACGGAACGGTTAAAGTTTTGATTGAGGGAATAGATCGCGTTAAAATTGATACGATTGATGAAGATGATTATTTGGTCGGGGAAATAGAGGTAATGCCTGACGAGGCGGAAGATAATCCGGAATTGGAAGCAGTAGTGCGTGCCGTATTGTCGCAGTTTGAAGAATATGTAAAACTGTCTAAAAAAATACCTCCGGAAGTTATGGTTTCGGTTAATCAGATAGATGATTATGCCAAGTTAGCAGATACGATAGCTTCGCATTTGTCGTTAAAAATTGCGGATAAGCAAGCCCTGTTGGAAGGAAAAACCTTAAGTGAACGTTTTGAGATGTTGTTGGGCTTTATGGATGCGGAAATTACGGTTTTGGAAGTTGAGAATCGCATCAGGAATCGGGTTCGCAAACAGATGGAGAAAAGCCAAAAAGAATATTATCTTAATGAACAAATGAAAGCAATTCAGAAAGAATTGGGTGATGATGAAGAAGATGAGATAGCAAATTATTTGAGCAGAATAGAGAAAACTAAGTTGTCGAAAGAGGCTAAGGAGCGTGCGTTAGCGGAAGTTAAGAAATTGAAAAATATGGGAAATAATTCGGCAGAAGCTTCGGTAGTGCGCAATTATTTGGATTGGATGTTGGATATTCCGTGGAAGAAGCGTTCCAAAATCAACAAAGATTTGCAGTATGCTTTAGATGTGCTTAATGCTGATCATTACGGATTGGATAAAGTAAAAGAAAAAATAATTGAGTTTTTGGCGGTGCAAGCGCGTTCAGATAAAGTGCGCGGTCCGATATTATGTTTGGTAGGGCCTCCGGGAGTAGGCAAAACTTCTTTGGGAAAGTCGATAGCCAGAGCAACCGGGCGTAATTTTGTCAGGACTTCTTTGGGCGGTATGCGTGATGAGGCCGAAATCAGAGGGCATAGGCGCACTTATATAGGATCAATGCCGGGTAAAATTATTAAAGGAATGAAAAAAGCCGGCACAACCAATCCTTTGTTTTTGCTTGACGAAATTGATAAGCTGGGTAATGATTATCGAGGTGATCCGTCGTCGGCTTTGTTGGAAGTCTTGGATCCGGAGCAGAATTCAGCTTTTAATGATCATTATTTGGAAGTTGATTATGATTTGTCCGATGTAATGTTTGTTACGACGGCAAATTCGTTGGATATGCCGAGACCTTTATTGGATAGAATGGAAATCGTTCGTATTTCCGGTTATACCGAGGACGAAAAGATTGAAATTGCCAAACAGCATTTATTGCCTAAGATATTTGAAGAAAATGCCGTTAAATCCAATGAATTATTGATTGATGACGGAGCAATACGCAGCATTATTCGTTATTACACGCGTGAGGCGGGAGTGCGTAATTTAGAGAGGGAACTTACGACCGTTGCTCGCAAGGCAGTTAAGAATATTTTGTTGTGTGATACCAAAAAAGGTTGCAAAACAATAGTTACCGAAAAGAATTTAAAAGACTTTTTGGGAGTAATAAAATATCGTTTCGGAGAGGCTGAACATGATGATCAGGTGGGAGTTACCACAGGATTGGCATGGACGGAAGTCGGAGGAGATATTTTATTTATTGAAGCGGTGGATATGCCCGGTAAAGGAATGGTAAAGCAAACCGGTAAGTTAGGCGATGTGATGAAAGAGTCTATTGATACTGCTTATTCGGTTGTGAGAGCTCATTCCAAAGAATTGGGAATTAAACCTGATGTTTTTGAAAAGACCGATATTCACGTTCATGTTCCGGAGGGAGCAACGCCGAAAGACGGACCGTCAGCAGGTATTGCCATGTTTACCACTTTAGTTTCGGTATTAACGAAGATACCGGTTAAGAAAGATGTGGCTATGACCGGTGAAATAACTTTACAGGGAAGAGTTTTGCCAATAGGCGGGTTGAAAGAAAAATTACTTTCAGCTTTGCGAGGCGGAATTAAGACGGTGATTATTCCTCAAGATAATGAGAAAGATTTAGCGGATATTCCCGATAATGTTAAGCAAGGGTTGAAGATTATTCCGGTAACCGAGGTTAGGGAGGTTTTGAAAATAGCCTTACGTAGGATGCCTAAGCCAAGTAAAAAATCTTAAATTTGCGAAATGCCTTTATTTAACGTCAATAAAGGCATTTTTTGCAGTATTGGCAATTTTATCCGAAGGTATACCGAGAGCTTGAGCAATAGCAAAAGCAAACGGAGCGGCTTGTCCCATGCCGATAGCGGTGATGATGTTTTGGTCTTGTTCAACCATATTGCCGGTGAAGTGAAAATTACCACTGTTGGCAAGGCGTTCGCAAGTAGGGTAGCCGGTAGTGCGTTTGTTTTTAATGATTCCGGCATCATGCAAGATTATCGGAGCGGCACAAATTGCAGCGATAATTTTATGTTCGTTATCGGCTTGACGGATAAGTTCGATAACTTTTTGCGAATCACGTAAATTAATAGTTCCGGGTAAACCTCCGGGAAGCATTAAAGCATCAAAGGAGGTAACATCTATATCATTTAAGGTATACGGGGTTTCGATTTTGATGTCATGAGTTCCGCGAATAATATTATTTTCAATGCCGGCCATTATTACGTTAATACCCAATCTTTTAAAAATGTCGGCGGGATAAATAGCTTCAACTTCTTCAAAGCCGTCGGCCAATAATATGCAAACAGTTTTATTATTCATTGTCTTTTCCTTTATTACGGTAGAGATTAGTTAAAAATTGGCGTTCAATGTTTTTATAGCTTTTAGACAGCCAAGTTGATTTATAGATAATGGCAATCATTACGCCAACAAGAGCATAAGTTAAATAAAAGTTTTTGGTGAGTAAATGATTGATGACAACCATTATAAATATAATGATGATAGCAAGACGAAGCACTGTGCAAAGCACTAAAGGTAAACGGTTGGTTAAACGTTTATTCCATAATGTCAAATAAATGCGCGCCAAATCACTGTTGACCGTGAGTAAACCTTGTAAAAACGGGGCCATTGCAGCTAAGGTTAGTAAAGTTGCGGCAAGAGCTGCAGCTTTGGGGTGCAAGTATTTGTTGATTAAAGGCGAGGCAAAGTAAAAGGAGATATTGATTATGGCAATTAAAATTACCGAAGCAATACAAAGTTTGATAAAATATTTTTTAAATAGTTGCAACCAAAGTTCCTCCTCTTCATTAGTGTCTTTTTTGGAAGTGGTATGGGAACTTAAGTAGGTTTTCCATGAAGTTGGAAAACGCTTGTAGATAAAACTGTAGAAAGGAGAGGCAGCTTTTATCATTAAAGGTGTTGTAAAAGTGGTTATTACCGAGACAGCTACAATAATAGGATAGACATAATCATTTAGGACACCGACCGACATACCGGAAGATGCAATAATAAAGGCAAATTCGCCAACTTGGGCTAAAGAAAACCCACCACGAACAGCAGTTTCAAGGCGGTTGCCCGAGAGTAAAAATCCGGTAGTTGAAAGAATAATCATACCCATTATTACGACAATCGTTATAACGGTGATCGGAATGATATACTCAATAAACATGTGGGGATCTACCAGCATTCCTACCGATACGAAGAATATGGCTCCGAACAGATCTTTAAGCGGTTTAATTATTTCTTCAATGCGTTCCGCCTCATCAGATTCCGAAAGAATCGAGCCCATAATAAAAGCCCCTAAAGCTGAAGAAAATCCAACCGAATTTGCTAATAAAACCATACCTAAACAAAGGGCTACGGCAGTTAAAAGCAGTAATTCATTATTGAGAACTTGGCCGGCTTTTTTCAGATAAGTACGACCCAGGTCAACTCCGGTGATAAACCATAAGCTGAGAAAAAAAGCAAATTTGCCAGTGCTGA
>CAMOLN010000021.1 GCA_946618745.1 uncultured Alphaproteobacteria bacterium
AAAAGCTCTTGCCGGCGCCACCAAAGGTGCAGTGATTTATGCTGTAAAACGCATTTCTGATCAAAAAGGAATAGATAAATTTTCTGAAATGAATGATGATCAGATTATCAACTTCATCAAAGAAACTTCCGTCAGTGATGAGATAACTTCCTCCAACCGCTATGCAGCGAATTTACATTTAATTGTCAATATGGATTTGTTGCAAACTTATATGAGTGAACGAGAAATTAATTTTTCTGATCAAATAAATCCAACCATCACTATAATCCCTTTGTTCAGCGAATTTACCGGTGACACTCCTAAACTTTGGGAACTGGATAATCCGTGGAAACAAGCATGGGATAATTATTCATTGCCCGACAATTCGATAATTAATGTTATTAAAGACACCTCAAGTAACATATCAACATTATCCGCTCAACAAGCTTACAATAATGATCTTCCGGCATTGCAGGAAATCAAATCTCTTACCAACGCTGATGATGTTTATGTTTTGTCGGCAACTTATAATGGCATTGAAGGTCTGAATGTTGATATATCTTCCCTATCTGGATATCGAAATAATCTATCAATAGAAGGTGTTAAATCTTCAGGCACTGAATTATTTAACAATGCTATTGAACAAATTATTCCTCTATTAGAAGAACAGGTATTATCATCAAAAAACGATTCTCTAAACTCATCTGAAGAAATTACCGTACTGTTTCCTTTTGCCGAACTCGGAGATTGGGTTGCCGCTGAGCAAAAAATCAAATCGTTAGCTGAAGTTACCGATCTGCAAATTCAAGCTTTTTCACCCGGAAAAGCACAGTTTATCGTGCATTATCGCGGTGATAGAGAAGATTTGATGCGCTCATTTAAGTCTGCCGGCTATACCTTAGAAGACAGCGGCAATTATATGATACTAAGTTATACCGGAGATTAATCATGCCTCAAATTTCTCGCAACAATCCAACCTTTTGGGTGGTTATTTTTACTGTCCTTATATTATTTACATACTTGCTTCGCTCGATTCTTCTTCCTTTCGCTTTAGGCGGACTTATCGGCTATTTATTTAATCCTCTGGTTGATAAATTTACTAAATTAAAAATCAATCGCACGACATCTTCTTGCTTGGTTATGCTACTTATTATCATTATTGCTTTACCGACTTTTTTGGCTTTATGTTATTTTGCCGAAGCTCAAATCAAAACTTTTGCAACATCTGCACCTCATTACATCAGTTCTTTGACGGCAAAAATATCCCCGTTAATTACCACATTGCAAGAAAACTTTCCCTCCTTAAGCAAAGAAACGCTTATGGAATATTTACAAAATAATCTTTCCCAAACCACTAAATTCATCGGTAAAATTTTACAAAAGATTATCAGTGGAAGTTTTGCTTTCTTTAACATAATATCTTTGCTTTTAATTACACCGATTGTTGCTTTTTATATGTTGCGAGATTGGCCGTCGTTCATACATCACATGGATGACTTAACCCCGAAATCAGCTCGAAAAGATGTTCGCGAACAAGCTAAAGCTATTGACCGCATTATCTCGTCATTTATCCGCGGACAAATCAGTGTCTGCCTGATATTAGGTGCTTTTTATGCTGTCGGCTTAAGTATCATCGGGCTGGATTTAGGTTTGTTGGTCGGATTGATTGCCGGCATAATTTCTTTTATTCCCTATGTCGGATCTATTACCGGATTCGTTCTGAGCATAGCTTTAGCTTTTGCTCAATTTGACAGCATTACCCCCATAATCGCAGTAGTTGCCGTTTTCGCTGTCGGACAATTTCTTGAGGGTAATTTTTTAACTCCTAAATTAGTAGGCGATTCGATAGGACTTCATCCTTTATGGGTAATGTTTGCTTTATTAGCCGGAGGAGTTTTGCTGGGTTTCTTAGGCTTAATGATAGCTGTTCCTCTAGCCGCTGTTATCGGAGTATTAACTCGTTATGCCATAACCAAATATAAGAAAAGCTCTATATATAAAAATTAAACGGCTATTTGTTACTGTTATAAAGTTTTTTACGCTCACTTCGTTTTTTCCCCCATAAGTTGCCGATACCATTGGCAGGTTGCCATTTTTGACGCAGCGGAAAATTAAAATTGCGTCGAAAAAAAATCGAAGTTGCTTTAGTAAAATTATTCATCGGACAACATCCGTAAAAATCAACTTGCAATAATCCGGCATTTTTTAATAATTCTACTAATCTTTGATAATCTGCCGAATTATTCACTCTATCGCTGTCATCAACAATAATAATCCCATCGACAGACAAATATTGCAAAGCCCTTTGTGCACATTGCCAACGTCTTTTACCATCTATAATTATTACATCATACTTTTCGTTCAGGGAATTCTCATAACTTTCATTTTCTTCCCGCAACAGTATTTCCAGATTCTCATAATCAAATTCATTATTCCATTTATCAAACCATTGTTTGTTATTTTCTATTGCCTTTACATCTTTTGCTCTTTGTGCCCAAAAAGCACAGGAATATCCGCAACCGAACTCCCATATTTTTTTCTCGCTATAATCAAACTGCTTCAGATATTCTATTGCCGGATAAGTATACCATGGCAGAGGATTGCCGTTTTTATCAATACTTTTTTGTTCGTCAATAGTGCGGGCAATTCCGAATTCATCTCGCCATAAATCTATAAATTTTTCAAATTTAGAACTATTCATTATATTTTCACCCGTTGAAAAAAACACTGCATTACATATATCATAAAAGCATTTAAAAATAAACAGGAGATTTTATCATGGCAAACGGATTACGCACTACATCACTTGTTTTAACAATTATCGGCGGCCTGAATTGGGGCTTGGTCGGATTATTTGATTTCGATTTAGTAGCCTATCTTTTCGGTGCCATGAGCATGCTCAGCCGTATAGTATATGTTTTGGTAGCTCTGTCAGCTATCACTTTGGCATTTGTGCCGTCATGCTCGCTCAAAGAAGTAATTGAACACAAAATGAACTGAATCTAATCATAAAAAACAACTCCGGCAAATCAAAGCCGGAGTTGTTTTTTTATTTCTTTTGCGAATATGAAGCAACATAATCTTTAATCATTTTTACATCCCAATTAACATTATGTTTGACAATTTTGGCAGGATTACCCGCAATCACACAATTAGTTTCTAAAAAGCTCTTGGTTACAACACTTCCCATACCTATAATATTATTTTCAGCAATAGTAACCCCTTTACAAATTTTCACCCCGCAACCTATCCACACATGATCTTTTATTTCAATCGGCTTCGGCATATTACAAATATTCCCGGCTTCATCCAAAATTGTATGACAATCCGCTGCCATAAATTCTATATCCCAAGATATAGCACAATTTTTACCTATTTTAACTTGTGCATTATCATCATCTAACCAAATTTTAACATCATTAGTATAAGAAGTTTTATCAATTGAATAAAAACAATTTGAACGCAATGAACATATTGTATTATCACGAACTACTGCTGTAGAATTATCACCATGAAAAGTTACTTTAACATTTTTAACCTTTTCATCATAAATCCTCAGAACATTATTTTTCCCCTCAAATAAAACTTGTAATCCTTTTATTCTATGTTTTAATACTTCTTCTCTGCCATCTGGTAATATTTGCAAGATTTTATTATCAGGATTCATAACATATAAATATTTACTTTTGAATTTATTTTTATTTTTCTTTGATAAAATCGAACATTAAACAAATTTCATTAACACTTGCTTTAATCTATACATATCAAAATTCCCCATCAATACATTAAACTGTTTTCAACAATTTGATATTCATTTTTATATCTTTATACTTTTGCTTATATTCTTTGCGCTTCTCACCTATACTGCACCGATAAAGCCAATGATATTTAATTCTTTGCCTTTCCAATTCCTTAATTTGCAACCAATCAGTCTCTGTTCGTTGCTGTTTAGATAATTTATATTTTAGAATTCCCAATATATCAATGTCATCATCAGCAACCTTCTCCCGTGTTAAGGCATTTTTTAGCCATTGTAAGCTCTGTTCTCTTTTATCTTCAATAACATGATTAATATTTTTAAAATCAATTTCTTCAAACAAATTTTTCCCATCTTCAATCTCCGAACTGTCTAAAATATACTTTTCATCAATATTAAACATCTTAAATAATGACTTTAATCTGCTGTATCCGCGTTTTTTGTTTGCAATGCAAATAAACGACTTATTAAATATCAAAGCAAAACAAACTCCATGAAAACTATCCGTAATAAAAAAACTACAATTTTTAATCGCAAAAAGCCAATCTTCAACACTGATTTCACAATCATTTATCCAGTCTTTCATCTCCACTGCCGCACATTGCGAAAAATGCGTTTTAGCCATCAGCCAAACTTTTTTCGCAACCGCTGATTGATCTAAAATATATGAAGCAATAAAATTTTTTCTATCACCTTTTGCCCTGGTAATTAATTTATCCCATAGTGCCATATTCGGTAAAAAAACCGGATCCAACACATGCACTGCTTCAACCCCAAACCTATCCCGACAAATATTGACTCCATCATCTTCCCTAACAGAAATATCATCAAATTTTTTAAGATAATATTTAGCAATTTGCGCATCCCAATCATTTCCGTTGAAATAATCAAGTCCAAAACTTGCTGCATAAGCAATCTTCTTTTTATTTAAACCGGCAAAGTCTAAATAAAATGTATCATTTTCATCATACCAGTCAAAAAAGTCATGTCTCCATACTTGATCTGATCCGACAATAAAAGTATCAGTATAATGATTTAATTTTCGCAAATCATCTCGTTTCACAAAACAACTTGTCAAATCCAAATATTTATCGGCAAAATCATCTGATAAACTACCACTGAATTTTTTCTTAAAAGGTTGCAATATATAATTTATAACTCTGGGAACATATCCCATACTTTTAATTGTTTCCTGTAATGCATAGCATGTCAATAAAGCCCCATAATTATTACTACACCACAAATTCAAAATAGCGCAATCATATTTTTGCCCTAAGGCTATATCTACATTTTCTTCTAAGGACATTTTATCCAACCTTTCAAAAAATTCTTTCCTCCCCTTATGTGCTTTTGATGACATTACCAAACAAGGATTCCCTTCAATTGCATATTTTATTGGCACATTACGCCATACCTTGGTTTGTTTTTTTATTGCCTTGATATATTTTTTTCCCTTCGCCGAATTCGGCAAAACCAATGATATTCCTTTACCATCATTTAATTTTTTAGAATATCTATCAATCCCCCAAAAATCACCTAAAGTTATATCTCCCTGCCTGGGAAATTTAGCAAACTGACAATTGGTGCACGCCTCACGCAAACATAAATTATTTAAGAAAGCTTGCATAAAAACATCTTTGTCCGCCAAACAAGTATAACGGCTGTTTGTCGTAGTTGTCGTTATTATCAAATACGGATTCCATCCCTGTATTTTATCCCTAAAATTTGTATTTATAACTTTTTCTTCATTCTCAAATGGTAAATCTTTTAGATATTTTTTATAAACTTTGGATGACGGCACACCGTGACATACTAAATCAATCGTCAGCAAATTATCATATTCTCTCCCCAAATAGGCATTTAATCCTGCAACTTGACAAGGTGTTCCTGAAAATAAAATCTTTTTGCCGATATCTAATAATTTTTTTATCGCTAAATACACCTTGCCGACATCACTCTGCAAATACTTCGAACCTTTAATCTTTGGTAAATCTTTGATATCTGAAATAATAATGTGCTCAACTAAATTATCATTATTCCATGCGGCACCGCACACACATCCGCCATTTTTTAAAATATATTCAGCCAATAGCGGAAAAATTGCACCGGAAGAACTCTGATATCGCAAATCATCATCAGCAGCCATTGCCAAGCACTCTGGGGTTGCTGCATTTTTCTCAACCGTATTTTCAACCGGACATACTTTATAGCATAACCCGCAATTAACACATTTATTTTCCTCAATACTTGGATATAAAAAACCTTCATCATTGGCTTTCATAACTATCGCTTCACGCGGACATATATTGCAACACGAAGCACAACCGGTGCAATTTCTCACCTCATCGATTCGCTGTTCCATTATTTTTTTCTCTTCCGTATTTTTAACAACATTACCCCAAAAACATAAAACTTTCTGATATCACCGATTTTTTTCTTGGCAAAAACCGGCACCCCCATCAATCGCCATGATTTTATATCATCTTGGCGACTATACGAATATAGCCATGCCCACAACATCCGATAAAATCTTTCTTTTTTGATTTTTGTAATCGCATCTTGCCAAGATGTATTGACCAAAACCTGCCAATAATATTTCTCCAAAGGATGTTTATGCACTCCCCATGGTTTCAATGCCGTGGTATAGTGCAATATTGCAATCTGATTAATCTCATCATTAATCAACTTAATATTAGCACTTTGGAGCGGATGCGCTTGCGCATTGTATATAAAATCAAATTCTTTTATCAAATCTTGACATTGCATATTGATAATATCTTGATCGGGACAAAATAGTTTCTGCTTATTTTCGGCCAAAGCCTGCATCAATCGCGCCGTCAAACCGACCTCTCGACATTTTTTTATATCAAACAACATTACACCGGAATTATAATAATTCTCCACCCCTAACCTTTTCTCACATTCCTTGTAATTATAATTTTTTATCATTCCGATAGCTTTACCCGACATATCTGCAAAATAAAACTGCCGCAAATTCTTCAATACCACCAAATCAACATCTAAGTATAATACTCTCTCTTTGTCCGTTAACAGTTCCGGTATAACAAAACGATTAAACATCGCTGCCGTTATATAGCTATTTTTATCTAATTCATAGTTATTGAATACCGTCTCATTTATCGGCGCAAACACAATTTCCGTTTTTTCATTTGCCAATGTGAGAATTTTTTGCTTATTTTCAGCCGATATACCTGAATCTAATATATGTATGTGTAAATCACTGTCATTATGTTGTAATATTAGCGATTTAAGCGTTACCCCTAAATGTTGAGCATATTTATCATCACTGCTCAAGCAAATATTCATACCTTCATTTTCCATCACAACTTCCTTTTCCAATTAATTAATACAACTTAAAAGCGAATAAATAAATATTTTCTACTTTACATATAAATTTTAAAAAGTAAAGCAAAAAAAAGCCGCCCGGAGGCGACTGGAAGTTGGAAACTATAAAACAGAATAGTGCGACATATTGACTGCAAAGCTTATTTTGCCGCCTTCCAGTCATATATCAATATAACTATCCGGCGCGCAAAATTCGTTATGCGCTAACGCTGTTTTCGAGGTTTCCACACCCCAGACGAGAACACCTCATCTGTCAATTAGCCTAACGACAAAACTTCAAAAAGTAAAGCAAAAAAAGTCACCCTGTTTAAGCGAATTGATTTCTTTTTACATTATTTTCGATTCGGATTTCCATGATAGCCAAATTACCAAGTCTCATTATCGCGAAAAAACTTGGCTTTTGTCTCATTCGACTAAATAACTTATTACAAAATATCTCCGGCTTAATTTGGTTATCTTAAACAACTTTAATCTGCATTCATCTCAGATTTTCCCTCAATAGCATCTTCGATTCGTGCTTTCAAAGCTCGCGGACCTTTTACATCGGCAAATACCACTCGCATCAATCGTCCCGAACCGGCACTGGTAAAACAAATATTACCGTAATTCAAAATTCTTCCCATAACTGTCTGCTCGACTTCGATTCCTGTTAAAGCGATGTTTTTCATCTCATCACCATCCGAAGCAACTATACCTTTGCGCAACACCACCCGTTTGTTAGTTACCGCCATTTCCTTAAATTTTAAATATAATACCCTGTAACCCGCATAAATAATCATAAATGCCGCAATTAACAACAATCCGTGATCGGTAAAATTAAAATAAAAATCCGCCCCCACCAAAATCAACGCTCCGATTATTGTCAAAAACGGCAGACAATAGTTAATCCAATGCAATTCCGGCACTACCAAAATTTCTTCACCATTTTGCAATGTATCTTTTACGTATGACATTTTATACCTCTTCATCTCTTTCTAAAACTTTTACCGCCACATCATAATCAAAACCGGCACGCACCAATATTGCCAAATCTTTAGATCTGCGTTCTTTGCGCTTGATTTTATCAGCTTCAAACGGGCCGATTTTCTTCTTTTTAGCCAATCGCATTGCCGCTTCATAAGGGTCATATTCTCTCTCGCTCAATAATCGCAATACAATAGCTTCATCAACGCCTTTTTCCTTGCACTTACCTATAATATAGCGCGGTGATTTTCCGGCAGCCAAATAATCCCTCACCTTAAATTCGGCAAAACGTGCATCATCGATATATTTCATTTGCACAAAATCATCCAATAACTTTTCGATCCATCCGTAAGCCTGCATCTTATCAAATTCTTTATTTTGATAGGCATAAGCATCAACTCTCCGTTTTAATACGGTCTTCAAGCCGTATCTGGTTGTTTCAAATCGCTTTAAATAAAATAAAGCAATATTTTTCAATCTTTCCGGAGTAATCTTTTTTAATACTTTTTTATTTACAAATTCAGCCATCTCACACCTCTGTATAAAAATAACTCTTTTTTGCATTGTTAGCCATCATTTTTTTGCCTTTGTGCATTATTGAAAATATTTTATTCATCAGTTAACCAGTTATTAAATATTATTATCTATATTTGTAATAGCTGTTTGTATATAGCTTTGTTGAAATATGTGGAATTACAACTATGATAAAAGCTCGAAAAGTATTGTTTAGCATCCTTGCCGCCGCTTCGCTTTCTGCCTGCGGCACATTGTATGGCACTCCCGAAGAAGAAATACCGCAATATCGCGAACCTCGTTTTCAAGAACAACAAGCGATAGAATTGCGGGTTAATCGTGTTGATACTTCTTCGGAATTCACTCCGTCTTTTACTCGTCCTCATGTTGAACATCTCTTCCCGGTATCAATTGAAAAATCTGCCACCCTTTGGGCTCATGATCGCATTAAAGCAGCTGATTTCTCATCTCCCAAAATTGCCGAAGTCATCATTAAAGATGCTTCTGTAACCGAAGAACTTGAGGAAGGAAGCCAACTTTTTGAACAAGACCGCATAAAATATTCGGCTCGTCTGGTT
>CAMOLN010000022.1 GCA_946618745.1 uncultured Alphaproteobacteria bacterium
TCTGCACTGAAAAATTGTGTTCAACACTAAAGGCTAAAGTATCGTTAGCCCACAATAAAATTAAAATAAAAAAAATTTTTTTAAATTTCATGGTTTTATTCTTTCTTTAAGATTTTTATCGTATGATAACATAAAATTTTATAATTAAAAGGATTAAAAAGATAAAAACGAAAAAAGTTTTGTTAATAGTCGGTGGTTTTTCCAACGAGAGAGAAGTCAGCCTTAATGCCGGAGGTGATATTGCAAAAGCTTTGAAAGAAAGCGGTTATGAGGTGATAGTTCATGACTTGGTTGACTGTTGGAAATTATTAGATGTGATACGAGAAGAAAGACCGGATGTCGTCTTTAACGGACTATATGGCAACTGGGGCGAGGACGGAGAAATTCAAGGATTGCTTGATTGTTTACAAATTCCTTATACTCATTCAGGAGTGTCGGCTTCTGCTGCAGGTATGAATAAATATCTCACTAAATTAGCAGCCATAAAATGCGGTATAAAAGTTGCCAAAGATGAAAAAATGACTTTCGGAGAATTTAAGAGGAACGGAACATCATTGAAGCTGCCTTTTGTGATTAAGCCGGTTGCCGACGGTTCGTCCTGCGGAGTATATATCATTGAAAATAAAGGTGATTTATCGAAGATAAAGTATTCTGATGATAAAATTGAGCTTTTGATTGAAGAATATATATCCGGACAGGAACTGACATCCATGTGCTTGGAAGGAAAGGCTTATATAGTTACCGAACTCAGAGCTAAAAGCAAATTTTATGACTATAAAGCAAAATATACCGGTGGCATGACCGAGCATATTTTACCGGCTGAAATTCCTGATGAAGTTAAAAATATTTGTCTTGATTATGCGGAAAAAATTCATCGTGCGTTGGGGTGTAATACCATATCGCGGACCGATTTTCGTTATAATCCGCAAGACGGAGTGGTAATGTTGGAAATTAACACTAATCCGGGGATGACTTCATTATCCTTGGTGCCGGAACAAGTCAAATATGCTTTAGGTATGAGTTATGCTCAATTATGTGATTTATTGGTCAGGAATGCTAAATGTCGCAAATTGAAAAGTTAAATTTAAACGATAGAAGTGTTTTGGTAATTGGTGGTCCGACAGCATCCGGAAAGTCGGGATTGGCTTTGGAAGCTGCCGTTAAATATAACGGCGTGGTAATCAATGCGGATGCAATGCAGGTTTATCAAGGTATTCCTATTATAACCGCGACACCAACAGCTCAAGACAAAAAGCAGGCTCCACATAAACTTTATGAAATTTATCCGCCATCACAGAGAGGAAATGTAGCAGACTGGCTGGATTTGGCAATTAAGGAAATAAAAGCTGCTTGGAGTGAAAAAAAACTGCCGATTGTGGTGGGTGGCACCGGTTTTTATATTGAGAGCCTTATTAAGGGGATATCTCCCATTCCCGATACCAAAGATGAAATTAAAAAACAAATTGCCGAGTTGATGAAACAAAAAAATTTAAGTGAAGTTTATGAATATTTGACGTCAATCGATCCGGCCGGTGCAAGTATGGTTAATCCGAATAACAAAACCAGAATCAGACGGGCTTTAGAGATAAAACTTGACACCGGAAAATCTATTGCCGAATGGTTTAGAGAACCATTGGTAAAATTTTTGCCGGAAGCTGATTTTCAAATGATAAAACTTCTGCCTGATTTGAATGAATTGGAAAAGAAATGTTCTCGGCGATTTGACCTGATGATGGAACAAGGAGCTTTAAGTGAAGTTGAAAATCTGTTACAACTTAAGCTGGATAAAAATTTACCGGCAATGAAAGCAATCGGAGTTCCGGAATTAAGTGATTATCTGGAAGGAAAAACAAGTCTCGACGAAGCCGTTTTATTGGCTAAATTGCATACCAGACAATATGCCAAACGTCAATTAACCTGGTTTAGAAACAGATAATAAAATTTTGTGTTAAAAACAGGAATTTATTGTTGCAAGCCCATGCAGATGGTTATAAAAAAGAGAAAGTATTAAAATTAATTTGCGGAGATTAAAGGTATGTTTTCAAAATTGTTGGGGTGGTTGTCAGCTGATATGGCCATTGATTTGGGCACAGCAAACACTCTGGTGTATGTTAAAGGTAAAGGTATTGTATTAAATGAGCCGTCTGTAGTAGCTATTGAGGAGTATCGCGGCAAAAAACAAATTTTGGCCGTAGGAAATGAAGCTAAGCAAATGTTAGGTCGTACTCCGGGAAACATTCATGCAATTCGCCCCTTGCGCGATGGTGTTATTGCAGACTTTGAAGTTGCCGAAGAGATGATTAAACATTTTATCCGCAAAGTTCATAATTACAAGCGTTTTGCTATGCCGATGATTATAATTTGCGTTCCTTCCGGTTCTACTGCGGTTGAGCGCAGAGCTATTCAGGAATCGGCTGAAGCGGCCGGAGCTCGCAAAGTGTGGTTGATTGAAGAGCCTATGGCTGCGGCTATCGGTGCTGATTTACCGGTTACCGAACCTGCCGGATCGATGGTGGTTGATATCGGAGGCGGCACTACCGAAGTAGCAGTTTTGTCTTTGGGGGGCATTGTTTATGCTCGCTCGGTTCGCGTGGGCGGTGATAAGATGGATGATGCCATTATCTCTTATATTCGTCGTAATCACAATTTGTTGGTGGGCGAAGGAAGTGCCGAAAAAATAAAGAAGGAAATCGGATCAGCTTGTGCTCCCGAGAAAGGAGACGGTAGAACTTATGAAATTAAAGGGCGTGATTTGATGAACGGAGTTCCTAAGGAAATAGTTATATCCGAACGCCAAGTAGCGGAAGCTTTAGCCGAGCCGGTATCACAAATTGTTGAAGCGGTAAAGGTGGCTTTGGAACATACCGCACCGGAACTGGCTGCCGATATTGTTGACAAAGGAATTGTATTGACCGGTGGCGGTGCTTTGTTGACTAATTTGGATCAGGTATTGCGCAGTGCAACCGGTTTGCCTGTATCTTTGGCGGAAACTCCCTTGGCTTGTGTGGCCAAAGGAACCGGCAAAGCTTTAGAGGACATTGGCAGATTAAAAACTATTTTATCGTCAATGTATTGATAACGATAAGTTGAGCAAATGCAAAAGCCTGCCTTCAGCATTCGGTTGCAGCAGGTTTTTTGCTTGATAAAAAGAGAAAATACATGAAACGTCGCAGAAGTTTGTTTTTGCATTTAACCCAATTAAAGATACTTCTTAAGAAGTTTACTTTAGCGACGATGTTTGTCTTATCGTTGATTTTAATGCTAATGAGCAAAAATCAATCAGGATTGTTGGATTATGCCGCATCGGGAGGAACTTTTGTTGCTGCTCCCATAATCAGAGTGTTGGTATGGCCGGCTAAAATGATAACCAAAGGTTATGAATATGTGCATAACCTTTGGTATATTCAACAAGATAATGAATTGTTAAGAGCGGAAAATGAGGCTTTGCATAAGCTGCAGGATCGATACAAGGCTTTAGAAATTGAAAACAAATTACTTACCGATTTATTGAATTATGTTTCGTTGCCAAATGTCGGATTTGTGTCGGCAAGAATGGTAGCTGAGGAAAATAATGCTTTCAGTCACGCAATAGTTGCATACGTCGGAGATAAAAAAGTCAACAAAGGGGATGTGGTATTGGTGAACAGCAGCGTGGTCGGCAGAGTGGATAAAAAAATTAACAATTATGCTAAAGTTATTTTACTTACCGATATCAGTTCGAAGATTCCAGTTATTATTGAAAACACTCGAATTCGCGGGATATTAAAGGGAGATAATACATCTTATCCTAAACTGGTATTTACCCCGCTTGATGCTGAAATTTCGGTGGGAGATCGTATTGTTACATCCGGTGTTTCCGGAGTTTTCCCGGCAGGTCTTCCGATTGGTTATGTTTCGTCAATAGTAAAAAATGAAATCAAAGTTAAATTATTTGCTTCTTTGGAAAAGTTGGAATATGTGAAAATTGTCAATTATGATATCGGCGGTTTATTAGAAGAGGATGTTGATGATAGAAGATGATTGGCAAGACAACGCAACTTCTCTGATTGAAAGATTGCTACCGTTAACTTTGGCAACGATATGCTTGTTGTTGGAATATGTTCCGATTTATATTGGAATTTTTAATAACATAAGACCGGATTTTGGGCTGATTGCAATTTATTTTTGGTTATTAAATCGTGCGGATTTGTTTGATTTAAAATCAGTGGTATTTATCGGTTTGTTGGATGGAATTTTGAGTGCATCGGCATTCGGATTGGGATTGTTCGGTTATCTGTTAATGTATGTGTTGATGGTAAACTTACGGAAATTTTTAAATGGACGATCTTTTTTGGTTATTTGGTATAGTTTTATGGCGTTATCTTTAATTATTTTATTGGTTAAATGGTTGGTGGCCGCCGTATATTACGGACAATTTTTACCGCTAACGCCATTGATGTTTTCTTATCTTCAAGGGGTTGCTCTTTATCCTTTGGTTTCAATGTTATTGATAATGACACAAAATATATTTGTGCAGGATGACGAGCTATGAACCGTGATAACGATAAAGGAAAAGTTCTTATCAGCCGCTCTATTATATTGGGCGGAATGCAGCTTTTTTTATTGTTTATGATTGTTTTTCGTTTGTATTATCTACAAGTTTACCAAGCAGATAAATATAAGACTTTGGCTGATGAAAATCGTATATCGACAAGACTTTTGGTGCCGGCACGCGGTATAATTTATGATCGTCATGGGAATATTTTAGCCGGTAATCAGCAGAATTTTCAAGCAATGATGATACCGGAGCAAACTCGCAGCATTGATGAAACGCTGACATTTTTCAAAAAAATTCTCCCCCTTAGTCCCGAAGAAGAAAAGCGAATAAGAAAAGATATAAAACATAATCGCAGTTTTGTTCCGATAAGGCTGAAAGATAATTTGAGTTGGGAGCAAGCCACCCAAATTTTGCTTAATTCTCCGGACTTACCCGGAGTTATAATTGATGAAGGATTGTCGAGATATTATCCTTATGGAGATACCATGGCTCATGTTATAGGTTATGTAGCTGCGGTATCGGATAAGGATGAAAAAGACGACCCGCTTTTGGATATACCCGGATTTAAAATAGGTAAGTCTGGGGTGGAAAGATTGTATGAAAAAGAACTGCGCGGTAAAGCAGGCAACGTAAAGTTGGAAGTAAACGCTTTCGGCAGAATTATGAAAGAGATTGAACTTATTGAAGGAACGGCGGGAAATCGGGTTGATTTGAGTTTAGATGTAAGGTTACAGAAAAAGGCTTATGAATTGTTAGGTGAAGAAAGCGGTGCGGTGGTGATGATGAAAGTCGATACAGGTGAAGTTTTAGCTTTCGCTTCTGCACCGTCATTTGATCCCAATATGTTTTCTAACGGACTATCGGTGGAAAATTGGAAAAAATTAAACCAAGATGAGAAGAAGCCTTTATTAAACAAAGCAGTTGCGGGGCTTTATTCTCCAGGTTCAACTTTTAAGATGGTGGTGGGGTTGGCCGCATTGGAAGGCGGAGCTTTGAATACCAATAAATATTCCAACTGCTATGGTAAAATGATGCTGGGCAATCACACCTTCCACTGTTGGAAAAGAGATGGGCACGGTGCACTTAACATTGTGCAAGCCTTACAACATTCGTGCGATATATTTTTCTATGAAACGGCTCAAAAAATCGGAATTGCCAAAATTGCCTCAATGGCAAGAAAATTCGGATTGGGCAGCAAAACTAATATCGGTATTGAAAATGAGAAAGATGGTATAATTCCCGATGCCGAGTGGAAAAAGAGACGTTTCGGAGAATCTTGGCAATTGGGAGAAACTATTATTTCCGGCATAGGACAAGGATATATTTTAACTACACCGATACAATTGGCGGTTATGGTGTCACGAATTGCAAACGGTGGTTATGCCGTGGTTCCTACTTTTAAGAAAGTTGAACATGCAGATAAAACTCAATTTAAGAATTTGGGGGTATCTTTACAAAATTTAGATTTGGTAAAACGCGGCATGTATGAGGTTGTAAATGTCGCCGGAGGTACGGCTTTGGGGGCAGCATTTAATTTTAACGGACAACAAATGGCCGGTAAAACAGGTTCGGCACAAGTTAAAAGAATCAGTATGCGTGAAAGACAGACCGGAGTTATAAAACAAGAAGATTTGCCGTGGAAATTTCGCGATCATGCTTTGTTTGTTGCTTTTGCTCCTTATGATAATCCGCGTTACGGAGTTGCAGTATTGGTGGAACACGGAAGATCAGGATCTAAAGTGGCAGCACCTATTGCAGGACAAATGCTGTTAGAGGCACTAAAATTGGATACAACAGATAAACCGGTGGATTGATAATGTATAAGGCTTATGAGACAAGTTTCAGGGGACAAAAACTAAGTTGGAGCGACAAGCTTTGGAATATAAGTTTTTCTTATGTCCTTTTGGTTTTGATATTGGGCGCTATCGGTATAACTATTTTATATTCGGCAGCAAACGGAAGTTGGAATCCGTGGGCTTCAAAACAATTAATCAGATTTTCAATGGGTTTTGTTTTGATGATGACTTTGGCCTTTGTCGATTTACGTTGGTTTCTACGCTATGCTTATTGGTTTTATTTTTTAGTTTTAGGATTACTGATAGCGGTTGAGATTGGCGGACATATCGGCATGGGAGCACAACGTTGGATAAATTTGGGATTTATGAAGTTACAACCGTCCGAATTGATGAAAATAGCTTTGGTTTTAGCTTTGGCACGGTATTTTAATTCGGCCAATTTACAGAGCATTGAAAGCATTAAGGGAATTATAATTCCTTCAATAATGGTTATTTTACCGGTTATTTTGGTAATGATACAACCGGACTTGGGAACAGCAATTATGTTACTGTTAACCGCGGGAGCTATGTTTTTTGCCGTGGGAGTTCAATTGTGGAAATTTGCCGCACTTATCTGTTCCGGGGTGGCTGCGTTGCCTTTGGCTTGGCATTTCTTGCATAATTATCAAAAAAATCGCGTATTAACTTTTTTAGATCCGGAGAGAGATCCTTTGGGGGCAGGTTACCACATTATTCAATCTAAAATAGCTTTAGGCTCCGGCGGCATATTCGGTAAAGGTTTTCTCAACGGAACTCAGAGCCACCTGAATTTCTTGCCAGAAAAACACACCGATTTTATTTTTACGATGTTATCCGAAGAATTTGGGATGATTGGCGGAGTTTTGGTTATAATTCTGAATCTGCTGATAATAGGGTATAGCTATTTCTTCGCGTTGCGCAGTGCCAGCTATTTCGGTAAATTAATGGCCGTTGGTTTAGCCAGCAGTTATTTTTTGTATGTTGTTATCAATATATCAATGGTTTTGGGAATGTTGCCGGTTGTAGGTGTTCCTTTGCCTTTGATATCTTACGGCGGAACGGTAATTATGTCGGTTATGGCAGGTTTTGGGCTTATTTTAGCAGTTAATATAAATCGCTTTATCAATATAGGTAAAGATCAGGGGTGAAAAAGTGGTGATATTTACTTGCTTTTATATGCAACAATAGGTTAGAATCAGCAGAGATTTGATGAAGAGTTACTGATGGTCGGCTATAGTAAATTTGAAAGTGAAAGATTTTTTGTTGAAACTATGACTCGTATTCTGCGTAATAGGTCAGAATATAAGGTTTTGTATATTAACATATCCAAACTTAAGCCTAAAAATCGTCATCCGCGTTTTGTACGCATAGTTGCCAGAATGTTTGATAATATGGTTGCCGTGGCTGATGGCACGATGTTTGTATTTAATAACGGAGATATAGCTATTTTAGGCAAAAATATTACCGAAAAATTGGTGGATGAGGCTACCGAAAAATTGCGCAGCGGTCTGATTACCGATCCGATTTGGGTTAACCAAGGAGCCGAAAAGTTAGTTCAACTATATAACAGCAACGATTTTGATGTTCTGATGGGATATGCCAATGAGCTTATTTTGAGTGGAAATGACAGTGATATGCCGCAAGATTCAGCACCGATTGATGCAGGACAAATTGAGGCGGTTAAAAATCACCTTGATACCATGGATTTGGTTGATTTAGTTAAACATCAAAGTGTTATAAGGCTTGATAGTTCGAATAAATTTACTAAATTGTTTGAGGAATTTTTTGTAGCTGTTAAAGATTTGAGTACCCGTTTTGATCGCAATATTGATTTGACGGCAAATAAATGGTTATTTTTATATTTAACACAGACTTTAGATAAGAAAACCATGGCATCCTTTGCTTTTTCAGAGTTACATGACCATACTACCCAAGTCAGTGTTAATCTTAATTTATCTTCTTTGTTTACTCCCGAATTTGAGAAATTTGCCGATTTGTTGAAAGAAAAAGAACAAAGCCTGGTGGTTGAAGTGCACATCATTGATATTTTGAATAATATGCAAACCTATTTTGATGCTAAAGAGCTTTTACATCGGGCGGGACACAAGATATTGCTTGATGCCGCAGATATTGAAATGTTGCAGGCACTTAATGTTAAAAAATTTGCTCCGGATTATATAAAAGTATTTTGGCATCCGTTATTGGAAGATTATGAAATCGGCGATAATATCAAAGAATTGTTTAATGATATCGGGGTTGATAAAATTATTTTAGCCAAAAGCATTAACGAAAAAGCTTTACGGTGGGGAGTAAAACACGGAATACGCTCATTTCAGGGACCGTATATTGACAATTTGGAGGTTGCTATTACTCGCAGCAAATGTCCTAACGGCAAGTTGTGCAGTGCGGCAGAGTGTCACAAACGCAAAAAGTTAATTGCCGGAGCCGTACGTAATCAATGTGCCCATCTTGAATATTTGGAAGGCGGAGTTGAAATATAATGGTTAAAAGCTCGCAAAAAAATATGGTTATGGAATATATTAAAAGCTTGGGAGAAAACATCAATTCTTTCAAGGTGTTGAGTCTTAATCTGCACTTGCTGGCGCCGAAAATTTTAACTGATCAAAATATTAAATCTTTACGGGAAGTTTTTATACCGGCAGTTAAAAACGGAATGAAAGTTTTTGATTTGCCGAACGGAGATATTATAACAGTTTTTGCAAAGTCATTAAATGATGAGATTTTGTCGGCTTTGGTTAAGATAAAATTTTTATTGCAAGAAGATGAGC
>CAMOLN010000023.1 GCA_946618745.1 uncultured Alphaproteobacteria bacterium
CGTAATACGGCAGCCGTCTTGACTAAAAACAATTTTTGAATTTTTTTGTGAGCTCTTATATAACGCCACGACATTGCTAAAGATAAACTGATAAACAAGCAGCCTATAATTGCTAACATAATATCACCGAAATCATAGAACTTATGCATAAATTTTTGCCATAAAGTTGGAGGCAATAAAATATCTTTACTTATTACGGCTAATAAATACATACCTTCACCTACAAACAACGGTTGGCGCGCGTTATAAAACATCCCCGCCGGTCCGCTGGGCTTAGCAATCACAGCTCCTTGATGTAAATTGTCTTCGGTTCCGAATAAGGCATTATGTTGCAATAATCCTCCGCTTTGCGGCAAGTTAAGTAACACCCCTAATCGGTCTACTATCAAATTCCATCCGTTGCCGCCGGCATTCCAATACAACATATAGTTTTTGCCTTTATCAATTAACAAATTATCAACCAAAAATTCAAATTTGTAAGTATATACTCCCGGCGCTAAAGGTTCATCATCATCCGGAATCAATAAAATATTATCATCAACGGACTTCATATGATAATCAACGGGCTCGTTGTTGCGCAATATTTCAATTAACGAATAATCAAGATGTTGTCTTTTTCCGTTACCGTTATGTATGCTCAAAGGTAAAATCCTTGTTAGCCCTTTTTTCAGTTTATTACCATCGGCAATAACCATAATTGTTTCGGTTACTTTTACTAATCCGTCATTTAACACATCCAATTTGGTCAAATAATAAGGAATATGCTCCATAGCTAAAACCGCTGTTGGTGTATCATTTGGGGGCATTTTTACGATAATGGTAGGTAATCCTGATTGTTGCCATTGTTGCTGTTGTGTTTCCAACGATTGTATTGGGGTATTATCTGTTGCTGCCACATCAGAACGACTGTTAAAACCTTCGTAATTGATTTTTTTCATTGCCTCATCATAAATTTTTTCAAAAATACTTTTACTGTTTTCTTTATCCTGTTGTTGTTGATATAAACTCGGAGCAACTGACGTGGTAACGTTATTCAAATCGGATTCTTTTACTTTTGGGGCCTTAATCAGCATCTGTGCAAAATCTTCATAACTTATCACCTTTACTTCATTTGGCGAATTTTGAGGTGTCTGACTTAACGAACCTTTATATGCACCCAAAGGAGTTATTGTTGCCGATGATGTGGTTGCCCATAATAGTGTGAAACATATTGCAATAAAAAATTTCTTCATAACTTTAAACTCACTGTTAACTGTTTTATTATATATGTTATATCATTAAGTTATTAAAAAGTTATAAATGGGAGAACAAAAATGGATTCACAAAAGGTAGGAGCTATAATATTAGGTGCAGGCAAGGGGACACGCATGAAATCTGATTTGCCGAAAGTCTTAATGCCTGTCGGAGGCAAACCCATGATTCGCCATATTATTGATACCTTAGAAGATATGAAAATTGACAAGATAGTTACCGTAATTTCTCCGGATGGTGGTGCGGTTAAACAAGTTGTCGCTCCACATGCCACCTGTGTTCAAGAGAAACAACTCGGCACCGGCCATGCGGTATTATCTGCCTGTCCGGAATTTTTTGGTTTCAAAGGTGATGTGTTGGTAATTTTTGGTGATCAGCCGCTATATACTAAATCCAGTATTCGTAAATTGTTAAAACGTCGCGCTCAAGGATATTCTGTTGTTTGTATGGGATTTCGTCCTGATGATCCGGGACGTTATGGCCGCTTGATAATGGAAGGAAACGAGCTTAAACGCATTGTTGAATTTAAGGATGCTACCGACGAAGAAAAGGCAATCACTCTTTGCAACTCCGGAATTATGTGTTTTGACGGTTCTAAAATGTTTGAAATTTTAAGCTCTATTACTAATGCTAACGCTGCTCAGGAATATTATCTTACTGATGCGGTCGAGATAGCTTTGCGCATGGGGCTCAAATGTTCGGCAGTAGAATGTTCCGTCGAAGAGGCTTCAGCAGCCAATACCTTGGAAGAATTAGCTTTATTGGAAGAGCTTTATCAAAAACGCAGTGCATAATTTATGGTGTAAAATGGGTTTTTTAAAGGAACATTGGTTTGGGATAATTATAGGATGTTGGTTTTTTGTCCTGAGTTTGTTTGTGGCAGTAATTTTGATTGCTCCTCATCAAGATGCAAAAAATCGCGGATTCGTTTACTGTAATCAAAACTTTGTTGAGCAAATAAGCGAATGCAACAATGCCAATTTATGTGTTGTCAAAGCAATTTTATATAACACCGGATGTGATATTACGATAATCAAACAAAGCTTTATTGATTGGTTGCATTATAAACATCCTTATCCATGGAGCGGTTATATTTTTGATCCCGAACCTTTGACTGATCGATCAACTTATTTTGATAAAGACGAAATTGAAGAGTATTTACAGGAATATCCTGATACTGTTCAAGAGATGGAAAAATTAAAACAATTAAGAAAGGATTTGGAAAATGCCCAAAATGAAGAAAGCACAAACTAAAATTTCATCGCTTCCGGCTTGGAATCTCGGTGATTTATATAAAGGTATTAATGATCCGCAAATAACCAAAGATTTGAATGCTTATAAGAAATCAGCATCTGATTTTGCCAAAAAATATAAAGGTAAAATAGCTAAATTGTCAGCTAATGGTTTTGCGGAGATGGCTGAAAATTGTGAGGCTCGTTCGGTTTTGGGTAATAAAATAGGCGTATTTGCTTATCTCTCAATGGTTACACAAATGAAAAATGCTGAGGTTATGACTTTTTATCAGAATATTTCCGAGAAACTCAACGATTACAGCAAACCGACGATTTTCTTATCTTTGGAAATTAATCAGTTGCCGGATAATAAAATTACCGAGTGGATGAAAAATCCTCGGGCCGCTTATTTTAAGCCTTGGTTAGAGCGCGTTCGGCTTTTTAAGAAATATGAGCTTTCCGAACCGGAAGAAGAAATCTTACACGAAAAATCGGTAACTTCTGGAGAGGGCTGGGAAAGATTATATGAAGAAACATCAGCTCGCCTCAAATATAAAGTAAACGGCAAAGAATATAACGATGCCGAAATAAGCAAACTTACTCTGGATAAAAATGCTGCAATCAGGGCTAAAGCAGGCAAGGAGATTGCCAGAGTTTGCACTGAAAATGCTCCGTTGTTTACTCTTAATTATAATATGATAGTTAAAGATAAAGCCATTGAGGATATCAAACGCGGATTTAAATCGCCGGTAGCATCGCAAAACTTGGCCAATCGGGTTGATGATAAGGCAGTAGTGGCCCTATCCGAATCAGTACGTGCGCAATATGCTGATATTGCACATCGCTTTTATAAACTTAAAGCTAAATGGTTAGGAGTAAAAAAACTTGAATATTGGGATCGTAATGCCCCGTTACCATTTGAAAATGATCGTAAATATTCTTGGGATGAAGCGGTAGAAATAGTGTTAAAAGCTTATCAAGAGTTTTCACCTAAATTATACGATCTTGCCAAAGATTTTTTCAATAAAAAAAGTTCTTGGATTGATGTTCCTCCTCGTGACGGCAAACGTAGTGGCGCTTTTGCCATGCCGTTGCCTGAAGCGTATCATCCTTATCTTTTCCTCAATTTTACCGGACGTCAAAATGATGTTTTGACTTTGGCTCACGAATTGGGGCATGGGTGCCACATGCGTCTTAGCTCTAAGCAGGGCGACTTAAATGATGCAACTCCTCTCACTTTGGCCGAAGTGGCTTCGGTATTTGCCGAAATGCTGACATTTCAATCTTTGTTGCGCCAAGCCAAAAGCAATAAGGAAAAACTTTGTCTGATAGCCGGCAAAGTTAATGATATGATTAATACTGCTATACGTCAGATAGCTTTTCACTTTTTTGAAACCAGAGTTCATGACGAACGGCGTCAGGGCGAAGTTTCGCAAACGCGTTTGGCGCAGATTTGGAAGGAAGAAATGTCGGCCTCATTGGGCAAATATGTTAATATTGATGAGACGACCGAAAATAATTGGATTCAAGTGGGCCATTTTTTCTGGAAACCGTTTTATGTATACGCTTATTCTTTTGCCGATTGTTTGGTTAATTCATTATATCAGGTTTATCAGCAGGGAAAAACCAAAGATTTTGCCGATAAATACCTTCATATGCTGTCATTGACAGGTGTTAAACGTTATGATGAAATCTTAAAACCATTCGGATTAAATGCCAAAGATGCTAAATTTTGGGATTTTGGTTTAAGTCTGATTTCCGGATATATCGACGAGTTGGAGAAATTAGATAAACTGTTGCAGAAAGAAAAATGAGATAATCCTATTTTTTTGTAGTCTGGTTTCGAAAAATATTATATATACAAAATTCAACCTTTAGTATACATATTTATTTGTTTTTCAATCAAGTACTAAAGGAAGGATTTTTATTATGCTGACAGGGACGATTAAATGGTTTAATTACAAAAAAGGCTATGGTTTTATTGAACCGGAAGCTGATAAAAAAGATGTATTTCTTCATATCACTCAGTTGGAAAAAATCGGTTTGCACCATTTGGATGACGGACAACGGGTAGGATATGAACTTTATGATGACCGTGGCAGAATTGCCGCCGGAAACATAAAAATTCTATAATAAAATTATCACTGCTCCTGATATAAAAAATACCCCCGATTCTTTTCAGGGGTATTTTTTAATTCTACTTATATTAATTTGCCGGTATTACCCGCGATTGATTACCATAAAGCAAATAACATCTTTGCCCCGGTTGCATATAAACATCCGTGCCTTGTGTAATTGTGCGCAAATTGCCGTTATCAAGTTTTACTATATATTCAACACCACTTTGAGATGATAATCCTTCTTGAGCATAATTGCCGGCGATTCCTCCCAAAGCTGCACCGCCTAAAGCACCCAATAAAGAGCCGCGGCCGTGACCAATTGTTGATCCTGCAACCCCTCCGCCGATTGCACCTAAAACTGATCCTGTTGACGAGTCGGATGACGAAACATTAACCTGACGCACACTCACAACAGTGCAATTCATGGCTTGACCGACTGCTCCGGTTCCCGAAGTGGCATAGTGATTTGAGTTAATATTAGGAGCGCAAGCCGACAATAACAAGGTTAATGCGCCCAAAGAAACAAACTGTTTTTTCATGATACCAAACCTCAAACAAATTAAAGTTAACACTCTCATGTTTTTAAACCGTAGAATAATATTTGTCAATGCTGGACATTTGATAAAAAAGGTTATATGGTAACAAACAATTAATTAATTTTTTTAAGAAGGTGTTAATTATGTTGAAAAGAACTAAAATTGTTGAATTACTTAAATCTGAACAACCTATTGATAAAGTTTTGGTCAAAGGTTGGGTGAGAACGCGTCGTGATGCCAAAGATTTTTCTTTTGTTGAGGTTAATGATGGCTCTTGCTTGAAAAATATCCAAGTGATTGCTCAAAGTTCTTTACCTAATTATGAAGAAATTAAAAAACTTTCAACCGGCTCGTCTTTGGCTGTCGAAGGTGCGCTTATTCCTTCGCAAGGCGGTAATCAAAAATTTGAATTAGCGGCACAAAAGGTAGAAATTTATTCAATTGCGCCTGATGATTATCCGTTGCAAAAAAAGAAACATACCGATGAATATTTGCGCACTATCGCCCATTTGCGTCCGCGTTCCAACAAATACGGTGCGGCTTTTCGTGTTCGTTCGGAATTATCCTTTGCGATTCATAAGTTTTTTAACGAACGCGGTTTTCGCTATGTTCATACTCCAATTATTACCGGATCTGACTGTGAAGGTGCCGGCGAAATGTTCCAAGTTACCACTTTGGATTTAAATAATGTTCCCAAGACTAAGGACGGAAAAGTTGATTACAGCCAGGACTTTTTCGGCAAGCAAGCCCATCTGACTGTTTCGGGGCAACTTAACGGTGAAATGTATGCCACTGCTTTGGGTGATATTTATACTTTCGGACCGACTTTCCGTGCCGAAAACTCCAACACTACCCGTCATGCTGCCGAATTTTGGATGATTGAGCCGGAAATGGCTTTTGCCGATATCAATGATGATATGGATGTTGCCGAAGCTATGGTAAAATATTGTATCAAATATGTTATGAATACTTGCCGGGAAGATTTGGAACTGTTTGACAAGTTTGTTGAGCCGGGACTTTTGAATAAATTAAATCATATCTTAAATAATGATTTTGCTCGTATTACTTATAGTGAGGCAATCGAAATTATGCAAAAATCCGGCAAGAAGTTTGAATATAAACCGGAGTTTGGTATTGATATGCAAACCGAACATGAGAGATTTTTGGCGGAAGAACACTTTAAGCGTCCGGTAATTGTACGTGATTATCCCAAAGAGATTAAAGCCTTTTATATGCGCTTAAATGATGACGGACGGACAGTTGCTGCCATGGATGTATTAGTTCCGGGTATCGGTGAATTAATCGGCGGTTCGCAACGCGAAGATCGCCTAGATGTTTTGGAAGCACGCATTAAGGAATTAGGCATGGATCTAGCTGACTATGAGTGGTATTTGGATTCACGCCGTTATGGCTCGGTTCCTCATGCCGGATTTGGTTTGGGATTTGAGCGTATGATGATGTTGATTACGGGAATTGGCAATATCAGAGATACTATTCCTTTCCCCAGAACACCTAAATCAATCAGTTTTTAAGGTGAATATGCTGAAAAAAATAGTTTTTTTTATATTATTCTTCGGAATGGTGCCTTTATTGGCATCAGCCGAAGAAAGCAATGATGAAACTCTTAATGCTTTTGGATTTCCTGACAAAAGTTTGATTACGATAATTGAAAGTAATGAAGCTGTTATTACTGAAGGTGGAACTGAAAATATGCCTGATTGTAATGATGCCGATTTGCTCGCTCAATTAAAAGCGCAGTTATTGCCGTATCTTGAAACAGGATGGAGTAATATACGTGAACGCCGCAAAATTGAGTTAACTTTGAAAAATATCAAAAATTTTGAACAATTAAATACAGCGGAAATTACTCCGGAAAAAGATGTTGTGGCGGCAGATCGGCTTATTGAACTCAAAATAAATCAAAAAAAACGTGCTTCCGATATAAAAATTTGTAAGGTTGATAGCAAAATTATCGGGTTGCCTGTATACACATTGATGTATTATGCCGGAAAAGATTTGATTGTGGAAGTATTAAATTTTTCAGCTAAAGAAAATCCTCAATTTATATTTATCCCGAAGCACGAATAATTAGGTTGTGTCAGATTGGGAATGTGTTACGATATGAGCAAACTAACCGGTTTACATAATGGTATAAGAAATATATGTTATCCATTGAATTTCAAAACAATTCAGTTAATGAATATAATTTAAGTTCAATATTCGGTGCTGCAGTTGCTTATGATTTTATCAACATAAAAATATAAATATTAAGGGTTGCAAAAAATATAAAAATGAGTTAAAATCCTTCTCCAATTAAAAATGTTAGGGGTATTAAATATAAATGAGCGATAATAAAGGTTTAGTTGTAAGAAAAACTAATTTACCGGTTGTCATTAATGACAACTCGCTTACGGCTTATCTGGAGAAGATTAAAACTTTTCCGGTGCTCAGCGAGGAAGAAGAAGCCCGGTTAGTTAATAATTTACAGCAAAACGGTGATATGCATGCTGCACAAACTCTTGTCACATCTCATTTGCGTTTGGCAGCCAAGATTGCCATGACTTATCGTCATTATGGTTTGCCGATGGCTGATGTTATCTCCGAGGCCAATATCGGTTTGATGCAGGCAGTTAAAAAATTTGATTTATCCAAAAAAGTTCGCTTGGCTACTTATGCTATTTGGTGGATCAAAGCTGCCATCAATGACTACATCTTACGTTCTTGGTCATTGGTTAAAATTGGTACCAGTGCTGCCCAGAAAAAGTTGTTTTATAATCTGAAACGCATTAAAGCTAAATTAGGTATCTATGATAGTAAAGGCTTATCTCCTCAGGAGACCAAACAAATAGCTCAAGAATTAGTGGTGGACGAACAGGAAGTTAAAGATATGAATGTTCGTTTGGGAGGAGATGCCTCGCTTAATACAGCAATAGCTGATAATGATGATGAGCGCACCGAGCGAATAGACTTGTTGGTAGATAAAAGTCAAAATGTGGAAGAACAAATTGCTATAGCTCAGGAAGCATCTTATAAAAAGGAAATTATTCGTAAATGTTTGTCTCAGCTCAGTGAGCGCGAACAATATATTATCAAAAATCGGTTACTGACTTCAAATCCTCAAACCTTGAATGAAGTCGGCGAAAAATTCGGTATAAGTCGCGAGCGGGTAAGACAAATAGAAGAAACAGCAATGAAAAAACTTAAAGAGTTAGTTTTACTTGCTATTTCGGTAAAAAAGTGATATACTTAACTTAAGTATGTGGAGGAAATTATGACTGATGCTGTAGAATATGTATTATCTCCGGAAAAGATTAAAGAGCTTCGGGAAGGAATTGAACAAGGATTTAACAAATTATGGGATAAAGTTCACCGCTTGTTAGACCCTAATGCCAGAATCAATAAACTTTTTGCTTTGGCTAAAGGTAACAAAGGTAATCAAAAGTTTAATTAGTGTCTGATACATCAATTAATTACATAATTAATCAAAACTTAAATCTGCTTCAAAGTCGTGGCATTGAATCTTCGCGCTTTGAGATGAAGGTGCTTATTGCCCATATTTTAGGAATTGAACCTAAATATTTATCAGGAACACGGCAACTTGATGACCAACAAATCACCCAATTAGATAAAATGATTGCGAAAAGATTAACTCATTGTCCGGTAGATAAAATTATCGGACATAAAGGCTTTTATAAATATGATTTCGTTGTTAATCGAGATGTATTATCGCCTCGTGCTGATACTGAAATTATGGT
>CAMOLN010000024.1 GCA_946618745.1 uncultured Alphaproteobacteria bacterium
GGAATACCGTTTACTCAACAGATGGCTCATCAATTAGCCCGAGAAGAAGAGCTGAATATTATTTGCTCGCGTTTTGAGGGAATAGATGAGAGAGTATTGGAAGAATATGAGGCGATTGATGTTTCAATCGGTGATTATATCCTGACCGGAGGCGAACAGGCGGCGATGATTATGCTTGATGCAATTGTGAGATTATTGCCTGATGTTTTGGGAAATGCCGAATCAGTTCAAGACGAAAGTTTTGAAGGCGGTTTATTGGAATATCCGCAATATACCAGACCTGTAATATGGAGAGGACGGCAAATACCGGAAGTTTTGACCTCGGGACATCATCAAAAGATAAGAGATTGGCGTAAAGCTCAATCAGAAATTATAACCGAACAGCGCAGACCTGATTTATGGAAAAAATATCTTGAACTTAAATAAAATTTAGTGTAATAGCTAACACAACAGATAATTTGAGAAGGGTAAAACTATGAATATTATCGAAAATATGGAAAAAGAGCAGATGGCAAAGCTGATGGAAGGCAAAAATCTGCCCAACTTTAAGCCCGGTGATACTTTAAAAGTTCACACCAAGGTTAAAGAAGGCGACAGAGAGCGTATCCAAATTTATGAAGGGGTTTGCATTGCTCGTAAAAATGACGGCTTAAATTCGTCTTTTACCGTACGTAAAATTTCGTTCGGCGAAGGTGTAGAGAGAGTATTTCCTTTGTATTCTCCCAATGTTGCCAAGATTGAAGTTGCACGTATCGGTAAAGTTCGCCGTGCTAAATTGTATTTCTTGCGTGCTTTGCGCGGCCGTTCGGCTCGTATTGCCGATGATTTGAATGCATCGGTTAAAGCTGCCAATGTTAAGGAAGAAAATAAAGGCGAATAAGCTTTTTATAATAAAAAAAATTAGAGGAGAGAAGATTGATTTCTCTCCTTTTTTATTGAAAAAACGTAGACAAAATATAAGATTTGTGTTAGAATATAAACTGTATTTTAATGAATTTGATGGTAAATTTTTTATGAGTAGTGATATAGAAAAGAGATAGCACATGAATAGACTTACTGATAGTGAATTGGTGGAAGCTTTTAATAAAGCCCCATCCCTTGATAATTTAAAAAAGCTGAAAGAAGCAGTGGAAGATTATATAGGTTCTCTATCTGATAATTGTTCTGTTGTAGTTTTTGATGATGATACTAATGCTTTTAGAAACTCTTTGAAAGATATTGATAATTTGGAATTTATAGATCAATTAGCTGCGGAAGATGGGGCAGTGGATTTATATGATCATATTTTACTTGCAGCAAGTAAAAAAATTAATAAAGAAATAGAAAAAAAAATGTTAAAGAGATTTATTGCTTCACAGGATGAAGTTATTAAGATTAACGGAGATATTGTATATTGTTCGGAAGGTGTTCCATTTACTCGAAGTATGTTATATGCTTCTCCAACTTTTATGTTTCTTACTGGTGTGCTGTTAAATAACGAGCAAGCTTCAGCGGATATAAAATCAGCATTTATAAAAATAATAGCACAAAATTTTAATAGAGAAAATGAAGATAGTATTACGTATGAACGTAGTATTGATGACTATGATTATGATACAGATAGATATGATAGATATAAATTTCGCAAATTATGTGATAGATATGGTTATAAAGTTAGCAGGTTAGAATGTTTGATGGAAATATATCCATCGTTTGATATGTCATTAGCCTTATTAAAATGTGCGGACATATCAAATGATTGGGATGTGCAATTATCTCTGGTTAGGTTTGCGACTGATAACTTTATAAAAAGCAATCCTAATAAAAAACAATTTGAAGAATTTGTAAGCGTTTTGTGTCGCAAAAGTTTAGATTCTCGTTTTACAAATGATGTAAAAATTGAATCATTACATAAAATAATGGATAAGTTTTCGTCGCCTGAAGAAATTAAAATATGTAAAAAATATGCTAAGATGAACAATTTGGATATAAATGGTCATAGAATTATTGCTTATCCTAAAATGGTTTCATTGTTGGAAGAAATTGATAGTGCCTATAAAAATAATGATAAAAAACACTTAAGCCGAATAAAACAAAAAATAAAGCGAATGAATGATCAAGATTTTTATCATATTGATCATATGGCAATGGAGTTTTTAGTTAATAACTTTACTCAAGAAAATTTGGAAAAAGTTAATAATCTGCGAGCGTTTTACGGATTAAAAGCAGTTGTTTCGGAACAGCCTTTGTTAGAAAAAAATGAGCGTGATATTCGCCGGATGGAATTTGCTCATAATATTGGTGTAACAAAAGAGAATAATCCGCATTATGAGCATACTTACTCTGAAGCCTTTAAAAAATTTATAGGGGATTATGGGCAACAATATTATCCAGATGACTATATTGACGTTTTGCAAGACAGTGAAGCGGTTAAAATGCTCAATGAACATGGTTTTGGTAGTTTTATTGAGCAATTACCGGAAGTATTAGCAGAACACCATGTTCCCCCAAAATTAGTGCCGCAATTTTATGTAAAAGACTTGCAATATTTTTTGTTGGATAGTCATAGCTATAGTATAGATAAATATGAAAAAAGGTCAATATTTGATTTTAATGAGGTTGATATTGAGCCACCTGTTCCGGAAGTTAGAAAAACTTTTTGGAAAAATGTAGTAAGAAATAAAAAATTAGTTAAATTTATAACTAATGATTTGAGAAAAAAAGGTGTTAGAGATTTTTATATTAAATTGTTATTTGAAAATGCTAAGTTATACGGAAATCCAAATTATGATACTAAGGACTGTGATTTTCCGGTATTTTTACAAGTTCATCATCGAGTTGCATTGAAAGACGGGGGGACTAATACACCGGATAATTTTGTTATTGTAGTTAATATGCCTAATAAATTAAATTCACATAAACCTTTACATGAATGGGATAGTCCGTTGGTTCATTTATATAAGCATAAAGAAGTTGATAAGGATGGAATTATTATTTCCCAAAAAACTAAAAGTGAAGAAGATATTGAAGTTCGTCTGAATACCGTTTTCGTTAAAGATGAAGAAAACAGTAAAAATAATTCTTTAGAGCGGGTATTATATTATGGAGGTCCTCAAATATCATCAATGTTTATTGGTGAGTCTAATCGTTCATTAAGATTATCTATTCAAAATATTCACCGACTAAAAAGTCGTCTCAATGAAAAAAGTATTGATAAGTTGTTTGAGAAGCCCAAAAATACATCAAATATTGATGATAATAATAATGATAATAATGATAAAGATAAAGAAATAATGCAGATGAAGATGCGACCTCGGAGACCAAGGACTGAACCTCCAAGAGCATATATGAGTAAATAATATAAGGATTAAAAAATGATAGATAAAATATTAAATTCAAAAGATATTTTTTCCGGCAGTTTTATTGCTTCTGAGAAGATAGAAATTTGTCAGAAGCAATTATGTTCTTGCGGGGCGGCACCGATGCCTGTATCTTATACTCATTTTTTACAAAAAATAAACGGAGTTTACGGGGATGGATTAAGTTTGTTCGGAGTTGAGGTATCGGAGCCGTTTGAAAATATATTAGCTAAAAATACTCTTGCCGGTATTGTTAATAAAAAATTGATTTTCTTAGGTGACAGTTTAATAGAATATCTGTGTTATGATTGGCAAATGAAGTCCTATATTATAATTGATAAAAAAACAAACAGAACTGTTACTTCTACTCCTTTATTGGGAAGTGCTTTAGGGGTATTTCTTCGCGAATATTTGTAGTTTATTGTGCTTTGAAAATAACTGCTTCGACGGGGAGGGAGGCTTCTTGGCGAAGAGTGATTTTTTGTGATTTGATATCGGTAAATCCGTTGGTTTTAAGAAGTTTTTCAATATAAGCAGGATTATGTTTATAACGAGAGGTAATATCCAATCGATAGTCCGAAATCTGTTCGTCGGCTTCGATGGAAAAGATTAGTTTTTTGCCGCGACAAAGGCTGATAAACTCGCTTAAATCGCCAAGATAACATAAAACATCCGCTGCCATAATCCAATCGTAATCATGACGAATTTTAAGAAAATCAATAATATCCGATTTAACCAACTCGCAATAGATGTTTTTTTCTGCGGCGAGGGCGAGCATTTTAGCTGATATATCTACCCCTATAATTTTATTTTGAACAGATTTAACAGCTTGCCCAGCCAGCCCAGACCCGCAACCCAAATCCGCAATGCACCCAGACATAGTTCCCGCAAACTTTGCCAAAGCCAACGGAGCTGAATAACCCAAATTCTGCATAACCAATTCGTAATTATCAGCAAAGGCGTTAAACAGGCTTTCAGTATAAAGATTATTATTCGCAATTTTTTCTCCTTTTAAGGCATGATTGATTTGTCCGGCATAAATATTATCGGGGTAGCTTTTGAGCCAGTTGGCGGCGATTTTAAGAGCTTTTTCTTTATCTTCACGAGCCAACAAGACTAAAGTTTCGCTTAAGTTTAGAGATATTTCTTCCATATCAGGCGCATAGTGCAGCGCATTGAAGAACAAACCGAGGGCTTCATCATAATCACCGGTATCTTTTAAGATAGCACCAAGATTGTTATTGGCGGCGGCTGATTGAGGATTGATAAGAATGGCGGCGCGATATTCTTCCAAAGCTTCGGATAAGCGTTTTTGGCGATAGAGCATTTCGGCATAGTTGTTATGGACATCAAAATTATGCTTATCCAGTTCGATAAGACGTTTATAACGTTTTTCGGCTTCGGTAAAATTATTTGAGCGGCTATAATAGTCAGCTAAGCGTAATTTGGTATTATAGTGCTTGTCATCTAACTGTTCTGCCTTGGTTAAATATTCATAATATTTTGCTTGATTGCCCAAAGCAGCATAGATTAATCCGGCAAGATAGTTATTCTCAATATCATCGGGAAATAATTGTAAGGCTTGATTGATATGGATTTCGGCATCATTAAGTTGATTTTGCTTATATTCAATTTGAGCTAAATCATACCATATAAGCGGTTTGTCAGGATATTGTCGGCTCAAAGCAATTAATTTTTCATGGTCATTTAAGTGGTTGGCCAAATTGATGGCGGCAATAGTATAATCAGGAGCTAATTGCAGGGCTTTGTTCCACCATTCGACAGCCTGATCGTTTTGTCCGAGAGATTGATACAGGCAGGCAATTTCATTGTAAGTTTCTTTGATTTCGGGGCGTAAAGACAAAACCTTTTGATAATAACGCAAAGCATCTTGATATTGTCCGCAATTTTTGAGAGAGAAAGCTAAATTATAGCAATATTCGCAAGAGGCTGGATTAAGACGCAAGGCAGCGGAAAAATAAGAGCAGGCTTGAGAATGTAAACCTTGTGTTTGAGCAATCAAACCTAACATATTGAGTATAAGGGGATTATCCGGAGCAACATCATCAAGAGAGCGTAAAATATCTTCGGCAGCGGTATAATTACCATTGTCGTAAAATTTGACAGCTTGATGAAACAATTCATTGTAATCGGTCAAAATTTTATCCTTCTGTTTTATGAGGAATTTTTATAGCAAATAATAATGCAAAAATCCAGTAAATTAATTAACAATATAATAAAAAAAGTTGCAATGATGACGATCTTAAGATAGTATATATGCTAGTTTGTTTATTATAGGAGTGTTAATATTATGAAAAAAGCATTATTAAGTTTAATGATGGCGACGGCATTAGTTGCTTGCGGAGATAAGGCTAAAGAACAAAATGCTAATGAAAAGCCGACAATTAAAGTTGGTGTCAGTTTGCCGTTGACCGGAGATATTGCTTATATGGGACAAGCTTTGAAAGGAGCGGTTCAAGTAGCAGATCAACAACTGAAAGAAAATAAAAAATTAAAGAACAATTATGAGTTTATAATTGAAGATAATGCTTATAATACCAAAAATGTTATTTCGATTAATAATAAATTTGCTTATGCCGATAAAGTTAATGCTATAGTTGATTTTGCATCTAATCCGGGATTAATAACATCACAATTTGCGCAACGGAACAAGATTATTCATATTAATACCGGTTCTTCGGATAAGAAAGTAGCCGAGGGGGAATATAACTTTTCGCATACCACTTTGCCGGATATGGAGGCTAAAGTGTTGGTAAGAGATATTTTATCAGATTATAAAAATGTGGCTTTGGTTGTATTGAATGAGGCCAGCGGAATAGCTGCTGCTGAGGAAATGGTTAAAGAAATGGAAGCTCACGGAATAGAATATAACCAATATATTGTTAACGGTGGTGAGAAAAACTTGCGTGAATTAATTGAAAAAATTGAGCGTAAAAATCCGGATATTTATCTGGTTACCTTATATTCGCCGGATTTTGATATTTTTTACAAGCAAATGCGTGAGAAAGGCGTAAATAAACCGATTACTTCGACTAACTTTATGGATCTGGTAAATAATCCGTCAATTTTGCCTGATGGAACGCAATGGGTTTCTTATCCTTCACCGGAAAAAAACATAAGAGAAAAGATATTAGAGGCCAATAAAGGTGTTACTAATTCGGAACTTTGCATCGGTAATGTTTATGACGCAGTTATGATGGTGGTTGAGGCTTTTGAACACAGTAACAACAATGAAGAAGCTTTACAATATTTGAATAATCTTAAGTCGTTTAAGGGTGTTTACGGCGAGGTTGCTATTAATAACGGTATAATAAATGTTCCGGCAATAAAAAAAGTGCTTAAAGACGGAAAACCGATAGAGGTGGAAAAATAACCATTTATAATAAAAAAATGCTTGCAATTTATAAAATTGTAGTGTAAGAAGGGGGTACTTCCGAGAAAGCAGGCTTGAAGGCAGGCCTCGTTTGTCTTGATTTATAAGGCAAAACTATCGGGACAATAACGTTAATTAATAAAAGGAAAATTTAATATGAAAAGCATTATTTCTGCAAAGAAAAAGAAAGAACGCCAATATGGTGTGATTTGGGGGAATCCTAACAGCTCTGTTGCTAAAAGAGAATATGCTCCCGGTCAACACGGTCAGCGTCGTAAAAAGCCTACCGATTACGGTGAGCAATTGTCGGCCAAGCAAAAGTTGAAGACTTATTACGGTAATGTTTCGGAAAAGCAATTCCACAAATATTATGTTGAAGCTATTCGTCGTTCAGGTGACGCTGCTGAAAACTTGGTAGGTATTTTGGAATCGCGTTTAGATAATATTGTTTACAAAGCAAAGTTTGTTCCGACAATTTTTGCTGCTCGTCAATTTGTTAACCATGGTCATATTTTGGTTAACGGCAAGAGAGTAAATATTCCGTCTTATATGTTGCGTGCCGGTGATGTTGTTGAAGTTAAAGCAAAATCAAAACAATTACCGATGGTTTTGGCGGCTTTAGAGTCTTCTGCTCATGATGTTCCGGCTTATGTTGAGTTAGATGCCAAAAAAGTTTCGGCTAAGTATGCATTTGTTCCTAAGTTTGATGATATTCCTTATGCTTCATTGATGCAGCCGAATCTGGTTATCGAGTTCTACTCAAGATAATAAATCAATATACAATCTAAAATCCTCAGAAGTTGTGCAAACTCTGAGGATTTTTGTTTTAAATTAAATCAAGGTGGTATAAAGTATCTTCATGTGTTTTATTTATTATAGAAAAAAGGTTGGTAACTATGGATGATATTCGCATAAATGACGATCCTCGTAAGCAATCAGCAAGAAATTTGAAAAATAAAGTTGTAGAAAAGAAAAAACGCGGTTTTGGCGGATTTTTGGTTGATTGGTTTATGAAATCTTTACTGATGACCATTGTTTTAGCAATAGATTTTACTTTGTTTGTTAATGCCGGAAATTATAAGATTTTTACCGATTTCGGCAGTGTTAACATGGAAGCAATGTTTGTTTATGCCGGAATTGCCGCAATAAGCTTGGTTACTGTTTTGTTGTTTATGATTATTCTGCCTTTGGAAGATTTATTGTTGAGTGCGGTTTTTGCGGTTACTTGTGTGGCTGTAATTAATCAATTTGCTATTTTTGATAAGCAATCAGGTTTGATTGTTTTGGTCGGCGAATGGTTCAGTAATGATATTAATGCATTGCTTTATCAGTATTTTTATTGGATTGTTGCTGCGGGTATTTTTATAATAAGTTTTATTTTGCTAAAGATATTACGGAGAACCGGAATATTTTATCTTGTTTTGTTATTAGGAGGATTGTGTGGTTGGTTGATTTCGGAGGCATATTTAAATCCGAGCAAAATGTTGTTTAAGCAAGTTATTGCCGGCACCTCAAAACCCGAAACAAACGTTGGTAAAAATCTTGTATTTTTAGCTTTTAACAATCTTACATCAATCAATAACATAAAGAATAAATCATCAGATGAAAAACTACCGATAGCAGATAAAACCTGGCAAAATGCATTGGCTTTTTTAACCAGAAACGGTTTTGTTATTTATCCTAATGCGGTTGTCGATCGTTTGACCAAACCTTTTCAAAATTTAAATGATTTTTATAATTTGGGAGATAAAAAGGCTCATGGTGCTTCGATGGTTACTCAAAACGGTTATTTTGATTTCAATTTGTTGCATCCTGAAACTACTTATTTAGATAAAAGTTCTTTGTTTAGTGCTTTGAAACAACAAGGTTACGAGATTAATGCTTATCAGATCAACGGAACAAATATTTGTCGGTTGGAAAACGGCGGTATGGTGAATTCTTGCTATGAGAAAGTAAATTATCCGATTATTTTGCCTAATGATAAAGTTTCAATGACTGACAGACTGGTGATATTGATATCGCAATGGATTGTTTCCACCGGTTTGATTAAAGATATTAATCCGGTTTTACACAAAAAGGAGGCAAACATGAAGAAAAACTTG
>CAMOLN010000025.1 GCA_946618745.1 uncultured Alphaproteobacteria bacterium
CTTCTTCGTTCTTTGCGTTTGTGGCGCAAGGCCGAAACTACCGAACAAAAAGCAAAAGTTAAAATTCGAGCTTGTATGGAATTTTTAGCTATAATATCCATTGCAATTTTTATTATCATTAATACATTTTTGTTATACTGGCAACAAATTGACGTAACCACTTACATTTTTGCATTATCAACATTTGACCGTCTCAGTTGGACGAGCTTTTCGGTTAACTGGGCAGTCAACAATTTCACGCGCATTACCGGCCAAATGAATTCAGCACTGGAAACTTTAGCGATTGATCCGGAAATAGTCGATTCGCCATCAGCAACAACGTTGAAGATCAAAAAAGCAGAAATTAAATTTGATAAGGTATGTTTTCACTACAATAATCAACAAAATATTTTTAAAAATTTTAATTTGGACATCAAAGCAGGTGAAAAAATCGGCATTGTCGGATCATCTGGTTCAGGAAAATCTACTTTGATTAAACTTTTATCTCGTTATTTTGATACCTCATCAGGTACGGTCAAAATCAACGGGATTGATATTAAAGATATTACCCAAGATTCTTTGCATAAAAATATTGCCGTAATTCCCCAAGACGTTTGTTTGTTTAACCGCACAATCATGGATAATATTCGTTACGGAAACGTTGATGCTGATGAAGCAAAAGTTATTAAGGCAGCTAAAGATGCATCTGCCGATAAATTTATTGAAAAACTTCCATCGTCTTATAAAACTAAAGTTGGTGACAGAGGCGTGATTTTATCCGGTGGTGAGCGTCAACGCATTGCCATAGCACGAGCTATTTTAAAAAACGCGCCGATTCTTATCTTTGACGAAGCTACGTCTTCTTTGGATTCTGAAAGCGAAAAATATATTCAGGATTCAATGAAGAAGCTGATGAAAAATAAAACTGTTGTAGCTATAGCCCACCGCCTTTCGACATTAAGAGAGATGGACAGGATAATTGTTTTAGAGAACGGAAAGATTGTTGAAGAAGGCACTCACTTGAGCCTGTTACGCAAAAAAGGCCGCTATGCGAAGTTATTTAAAATGCAGTCTGACGGATATCTTCAGGTTTAGCCATCGGTTGTGATATTTGATAAACTGAATTTTGTTTTACCTCGAAAAATTGAGATTCACTTTTTATTGAATCGAATAACTCCGGATCGGTTGTAGTTATCCAGGCTTGAAGATTAAGATTAACAACCTTGGATAACAAGGCTTCCCTTTTAATATCATCAAGATGAGCAGCAACTTCATCAAGCAGCAATATCGGCGCAAATCCTTTATATAAGGTCTGACATTTTGCTTGTGCCAACATGATACTTATTAATAAAGATTTTTGCTCTCCGGTTGAACACATCTCCGCAGGCATAAATTTCTTTTTATGATAAACCTTAAAATCCGTGCGGTTAACCCCTTCCAAATTGTTATTATTAAGAACATTACGGCGTTGTGATTTTAACAAATCAATATATAAGTTCTCAACTTTTACGGCCGGACTTTTATCTAATTCACGTTCAATCAGACCATCAAGTTCAAGTTGCACGGTCGGAAAAACATCATCAGGTTCTTTTTCAATAAAAGTATTTAAGCGGGCTGTTTGTTCACGTCTGGCGGCGGCTATTGCCACACCTAAAGCAGACATTTCTTCCTCTAATGAGCTTAACCAATGATTATCAAGTTTGCCTTCTTTGATTAAACGATACCATTCGCGATATAAATGTTCAAAATTTGCAACTCTTTTAGCGTGATCATTATCAAAAGCATAAACCATTCGATCCAAAAAAGCGCGGCGCGGTTGGCTTCCGCCACGAAATAGTCTGTCCATTTGCGGAGTCAGCCAAATTAAAGAAATATACTTACCTAAATCGCTTTGAAGAGATGTTTTATTGCCGTCTATTTTAACGATTCGACGTTCAAAAGATTGGTTTCCATCAATATCTTCAATAGCTCGGGTTGATTTTTCAACGGCGGTTGCCAAAGAATGAGTTTCGCCATTATTTATAATTTCTGCAGCCACTGCCCAATTTAACGGAGTTACAAATGACATTTCTCCCAAAGAAGCTATTTGCGGTATAAATCGTTTGATATCAGAAAGTTTTACTCCGCGTAAACCACGCCCCGGAGCAAGGAAAGAAATGGATTCCAAAATATTAGTCTTACCCGAACCGTTTTCTCCATAGATAATTATAGGACAATTTTGCGCGTCAATACGCAAAGAAGAATAATTTCTATAGTCAGTTAAAGTCAGGCGTTGAATACCTGACTTTAACCGCAATAATTCGTTTAAATTATTGGTAAGAGCATCCATCAGATTCTCATAGGCATTAAAACATAAATTGCCGAAGCATCAGCCGTATCATGAATTACTGAAGGAGAGGCCGCATCAGCAAAAGATATTTTAACAGTTTCGCCTTTTATCTCGGCTAAAATATCCAAAAGATAACGGAAATTATAACCGATTTCCAATGATTCATGCTCGTATTGAGCTTCCAAATCTTCGGAAGCACTACCTAGATCAGGACTTGATGTAACTATGGTAACTTTGTTTTTGTTAGTTAACATCTTAATGGCTCGAGTGCGTTCGGCAACAACCGATACACGATCCACTGCCGAAGCCAAATCTTTAACTTTGAGTTCTAAAGATTTGTCATTATCGGTAGGAATAACACGTTCATAATCAGGATATGTGCCATCTATTAATTTTGAAGTTAAGGCTATATCGGTAACAGAAAAACGAACTTTATTTTCGGATACTTCAATTTTAACATTTTCTACTGAACTATCATCTAATAATTTGCGAATTTCGGTCACAGTTTTGCGAGGAATGATAACGCCTTTTAAATTTTTAGCACCTTTGGGTAAAGGAGTTTCTACGCAAGCCAAACGATGTCCGTCCGTGGCAACAATACGCAAAACTTCAGTTCCGCCGTCAGATTTTGCATGAACAAATAAGCCATTTAGATAATATCTGGTTTCTTCGGTTGACATAGCAAACTGAGTGCGATCGATAACATCTTTTAATTCGTCTTTTGACATAGTAAAAGAAGTGGGAAGTTTATCGCCGGAGATAACCGGAAAATCTTCGACAGCAATAGTTGAAAGCGAAAACTTTGAACGACCGGCAGAAATAGTAAGCTGGCCTTTATCATCGGGATAAATCAGCTCAACTTGGGAACCATCAGCTAATTTACGGACAATGTCATAAAGCATGTGAGCCGGAGCGGTGGTTGCACCGACTTCGGTAATTTTTGCATCTACCATTTCAGTAATTTCGGTATCCATGTCGGTAGCCTTGAAACTGATACCATCATCCAATGCTTCTATACGAACATTGGATAATACCGGAATAGTGTTACGTTTTTCAACTATGCTTTGAACATGGCTCAAAGTTTTTAATAAATTTGCTCGTTCAATTGTAAATCTCATGTTTTTGCACCAATATTAAAGTTTATTTTCTATAGGATAACATTGTTTTTGAGTTTGGTTAAATGGAAAGGGTAATTTTCAACAAGTTTTTTATTTATTTTTTACCCTTGGTTTGCGCCCAAGGGTAAAAAATAAAGTAATGATATTATTCTTTTAGTATAACCTCTTTACCGTCAACAATTTTTTTCAATATTGCATGACCGCTTAAGATACCATCAGGCTCGGTAGTAATTTCACCGACTGCAGTGATTTGTCCGTTACTGTTATTTTGAATATAATCAATAACTTTTTCTTTATTGGTAGTGCCTGCACCTTCATAGCCGAAAGTTATCATTTGCAGGATAAAATCCATATATTCGGCATAGTCGGTATTGGCTCTTCCGGTATATTTTTGATAACGAGAAGCAAAATCATCGGTCGCAGGAGCAGCATCAGCATACCACATTCCTTCAGCTAATACTTTGTTTGTGAGATAAGTAAAACTTTCAATACCGGTAACAGGTATATTGATTTGGCTCTCGCGATGTTGTTTCAAGAAAATATCAATGGTCGGCATTGCTAATTGAGCCAAAATATAATCAGGATTATTCTCTTTGATTTTATATAACATTAAGCGAAAATCTTTTTCATCAGCGTTTACGTGATAAATCTGATCAATTTCAATTTTATTATCTTTAGCAGCTCTTTGTTTGAAATAATCAACCATTGATTCCGGGCCGGTTGCGTTAACTACAACTATATCAACTTTTTTTACGCCTTCTTTCAATAATTTTTTATATAATGTATCTGCTTCACTTTCGGGATTAGATGAGGTTATAAGATTATAAAAACCTTTACTTACAGCAGGATCGGTTGCAACCGAGAAATGGATAACTTTATTTTGTTCGGCTAAAGGAGAAACCACCGCACCAAAATTTGACAATACACTGATTACGACATCAACTTTATCCATAGAAATAAGTTTCTGCGCTAATGATGCTTGTTTAGATAAAGTTAATTGATTGTTCTCAAATACAACTTGGTAGTCAAACTTATGATCTTTTTTATTGAACTCTTCAAAAAACATCTTAACCGTATCTTTGGCGGCTTCACCGAAATTAGCACCATCACCGGACATGGGATACAAGGCACCGATTTTTACAACCGGTTTTTGATTGGTATTTTGCTCTTGTGTCTTATCGCCGCAAGCAATCAAACCTAAAATCATTAATAAACCAACTAATTGTTTTTTCATGTTTTTGGCTCCTTTGTAGTCGAGATTATTCATAATTGCATTTCTTGCAAAGACCTTCTTTTTATTCCACACTCTCAATTAAGCGTTCCAAACTATCACGTTCGGTTTCTTTATAACCTTGGTTATCATTTTTGGATTCAGCGGATTTTTTAACTTGCGGTTGTGCTAATTTTTCAAATAATTCTGCCGAATCTTTTGCTTTTTGTTGTTCTTTTTCTTCCGGTGAAAGTTGTTGAGCTTTGGATTTGATAATATCAAGCGTTTCCGGAGGAATCATTTCTTCAACCGGTTTGGCAAATTTTCCGGCCAATTGAAAATACTTTGATTCGGTCAAGATTTCTGATTGCTTATCAGCGGGAATCGTCCAATTTACCAGAATATTAAACAATATTACCAACAAGAAAGCCCTCATAATGCCAAAAAACAGCCCCAATGTTCTATCTAAGCCGCTTAATTTACTGGAACGAATCTTGGAAGTTATGTGTGAGGTGGAATATATCCAAATAATCCAAAAGATAGTAAAAATAACCACCGCGGTCAAAATTCCGGCGAGAATACCGCTGTCAACAAACTTCTGAGCAAAAGGTAGCAATAAAGGCAACAACCAAACAATTAATAACGTAACCAATACCCAACCGATAATGGACAATACTTCTTTAATTAATCCGCGCGATAAGGCTATGAGACCAGAGATTAAAACCACCGCTAAAATTATGATATCTAAATTATTAAGATTATACATTAGTTAATTCCATCAGTTAAATAAGTTGATAAGGCGTTGGACATTACCTATTTGATGAAGGGTGATGTCTTCACTCAATTTCTTTTCGGTAGAACGGCTGGTTGGGGTTATAGCACTGGCAAAACCCAACTTTTTAGCTTCTTTAAGACGTAAAGACGGTTGTGAGACTGCGCGGATTTCTCCGGAAAGCCCTATTTCACCGAAAACAACCATATCTGCAGGTAAAGGCTTATTACTAAGAGAAGATATTACAGCCAACGCAACCGCTAAATCTGCAGCCGGTTCAGTTATTCGCAAACCACCGGCAATATTAAGATAGACATCTTGAGAGCTTAAATTTATACCGCAACGAGCTTCCAATACCGCTAACACCATAGCCAAACGATTGGAATCCCAGCCAACGACCGCACGTTTAGGACTGGAATAACTGCTTTGACTGACAAGAGCTTGGATTTCTACCAAAACAGGTCTGGAGCCCTCTATTCCGGCAAAAACGCAGGAACCGGATACATTACCTTGTCTTTCGGCTAAAAATAATGCTGATGGGTTGGCAACCTCAACCAAGCCTTTATCCTGCATTTCAAATACGCCGATTTCATCGGTGGCTCCATAGCGATTTTTAACCGAACGTAAGATACGAAAATGATGACCGCGTTCACCCTCAAAATACAAAACCGTATCAACCATGTGTTCTAAAACGCGAGGACCGGCTATTTCACCTTGTTTGGTAACATGACCGACTAAAAACAAAGTAAAACCTTTTTTCTTGGCTAATTTTATTAATTCATAACTGCAAGCTCTTACCTGAGTAACACTTCCGGGGGTGGAATCGACATCACTTAAATACATAGTTTGGATAGAATCAATGACAACCACCGCCGCTGATGAGTTTTTTAATGAAGTTATGATATCCTTAATTTCAGTTGATGAAGCTAAATTAACCGGAGATTTTTCCAAACCCAATCTTTTGGCGCGGATACGAACCTGGTCAATAGCTTCTTCGCCGGATATATAGTAAACTTCCGGCTTATCGGAAGAATTAGCTACAGAAGCACAAACTTGTAATAACAAAGTTGATTTACCAATTCCGGGATCACCACCGACTAAAATAACCGAACCGGCAACCAGCCCTCCTCCGCAAACACGATCTAATTCAGCTATACCGGTTGATAGGCGATCAACTTGTTCTTTGGCTCCGCTTAAGGGGACAAAATCCAACTCTTTGCCGGCAGAACGTTTGGCATTTATATTGCTGAATCCGTCAGCTGCTATAATTTCTTCCTGAATAGTATTCCATTCACCGCAAGCATCACATTTGCCCTGCCATTTAGGATAAACAGCTCCGCAATTTTGACAAACGTATTGTTTTATTTCTTTTTTTGCCAAGACTAAACTCCGGTTTTAATAGGCCCTTGAGAATTACCATTGATAAACTGAACAACATAAGGATTATCTGTTTCATCCATTTCTTTGACCGTGCCTTGCCAGATAATTTCTCCTTTATAAAGCATAGCTATGCGGTCGGCAATCTTGCGAGCCGAGGCCATGTCATGGGTAATGGTTAAAGCCGTTGCTCCCAAACCTTTCACCGATTCAATAATCAAATCATTAATTACATCAGCCATAATCGGATCAAGACCGGTTGTAGGTTCATCAAAAAAGATTATTTCCGGCTTGGATATAATGGCGCGAGCAAGCCCTACCCTCTTCTGCATACCGCCGGATAATTCCGCCGGAGACAGATCAGCAACTTCGGGATCAAGCCCAACCGAACGCAAGACTCTTATTGCCTCGGATTTGGCATCTTTATAGTTATAACCTTTGTTTTCCAATAAATCAAAAGCAACATTCTCCCAAACTTTTAAGCTGTCAAATAATGCTCCTCCCTGGAACAACATTCCCATTTTAGAATGCAATTCTTCTTTGCCCTTTTCATTAATACCGACAACTTCCTTGTTATCGACCAGAATCGAACCTTCTTCAGGAGTTAACAGACCTTGAATACATTTTATCAATACAGATTTTCCGGTGCCTGAACCACCTATAACTACTAAAGATTCACCTTTGTAAATATCTAAATTAACTCCGCGTAAAACGGTCTTTTTACCAAAAGTTTTACACACATTGCTTAATTTTATTTTTACTTCTTTCATGAGCAAATCCTCTTATCTCGAAAAGAATAATTCTGTAACTATGTAGTTGAAAATCAAAATCAGGATAGATGATGAGACAACCGCATTAGTGGTAGCTGTACCAACTCCTTGCGCACCACCGCGAGATTTATAGCCATTATAACATCCCATTAAAGATATAATAAAGCCAAAAACTGCTGCTTTTACCACGCCGGTGGTAATATCAAGAGCTTGCAGATAGTTTAACGTGGCATTGATATAGTTAGCAGGGTTAAAACCTAATTTATAGACACCAACAACATAACCGCCGAAAATACCTATAACATCACCCATTAAAACCAATAATGGCATTACGATTAAACCTGCCCAAACTCGCGGAGCAACTAAATATTTGAATGGATTGGTAGAAAGAGTGGTTAACGCATCAATTTGTTCGGTTACGCGCATTGTTCCAATTTCGGCAGCCATAGCAGCACCGACACGTCCTGCAACCATCAAAGCAGATAAAACCGGAGCCAATTCTCGAGTAACAGAGATAAGCACAACATTAGCCACCATTCCTTCGGCACCGACAGAAGCAAAACCGGAATAACTTTGCAAGGCAATTACCATACCGGCAAAAATAGTGGTTAACCCAACAACGGGAACCGAATAAAATCCCATATCAATAATTTGCCGTAACATATTACGCCAGTATACAGGGAAAGTAAGACAATTATAGATTGTATGAACGATAAAAATAAATAATTCTCCAACCTTAAAAATAAATCTGGTTAAAGGAACACCTTGTCGGCGCAAAAATTTCTCGACTTTTCGAAGTAATAACATATTAAACACCTAATTTTATAGTTTTTCTGCCTGTATATTACTTTAATGATATTAAAAATCAACAGCCATTTTTAAATCATCACAGCAATCTTATAGCAGCCAAGACCTTAAACGGCGCAGAATTTTCTGCAGGGTTCAATTGAATAAGCGGAACTTTAATCTTTTCAAAGGTATAATATTCTTTTTCAGGAAGTCGTTCCGGTTGAACGGAAGATAAATTTACGACTAATTTAACAGTTGTTTTTTTGCAAAAAGGATATTTTATTATTCCAACACCTCTAATCTCTAACAAACCTTGGATATTTTTCGGACAAGATGCCGTAATATGATTATTTTTAACAGATAAATCAACCCGGTCATCAGCAACTAATTTTGCATTACATTGTTCTATAAGTCTCAAGGCAAGATCAGACTTTCCTGCTCCGGAGTCTCCCCGCAACAGAATTCCTTTGTTTTTACTAGTTACAC
>CAMOLN010000026.1 GCA_946618745.1 uncultured Alphaproteobacteria bacterium
TTGGTTAATGATCGAGGTCCTTATTCGGGGAATCGGAAGTTAGATATGTCAGCTGCGGGAGCGAAAGTGTTGGGCTATACAGGTCGCGGTACAACAGAAGCAGTGGTTTCGTATTTGTCAGGGCCAAGTAAGCATTTGCAAGAGTATATGGAAGGAAAATACAGCCCAGAAGAGATGCAGGCGGAAGTTAATAAGTTGGAAAAGCAAATTGCTGAGGCAAATAAGGTAAATGAAATCATGTTAGCAATGTCGAAAGAATTGCGAGGACAAACAGCGTCATTAAGAGATGTGGTAAATATTTATAATACCAGTGTTGCTTGTTATGATATGATGAATGAAAAAAAAGATTTGGACGCAGTTGTCGGGTTGGCGATGAGGTTAACAAGCGATACAGCTTATTATGAGGATTATTTAAAACATCCGGAAGCGTTTAATTTTCCCAAAAGAAGAGAAAGAGCATAAAAATAATGATTTTTTAAATAATTATCTCGTATAAGTGATATGAGTTCACTTTACGGGATTAATTTTATGAAAAAAATAATAGCATTATTGATAATTGCAATGTTGGGGGCGAGTGCTTGTGCTTTTGCCGGAGAAAAAGGTAAAAACAGCCAAGCTTATGCCGATTATCTGATTTGGTTGGACGGCTTGAAAAAAGAGATGGTGCAAAAAGGCATTTCGCAAGCAACAATTGATAAAGTTTACGGTGAAAATGATTTTTATCATGAAAAACCATCGGCAGTAGTCAGAGATCGCAAACAGTTGGAATTTGTGTTGAGTTCTGAGGATTATTTAAATAGAGTGGCCGGTAAAATCCGTTCAGAAAAGGCCAGAGCAAAATATAAAGAATTAAGACCGTTGTGGGATAAGGTTGAGGCAAAATATAATTTGCCGGCCGAATATATTGTGGCTTTTTGGGGAGCAGAGACCAATTTCGGCAGTCATTTCGGCGGATATAATGTGATAGATGCTTTGACCGAAATGAGTTATGATAAAAGACGGTCGGATTTTTTCAAAAAAGAATTGTATCATGCTTTGAAAATCATTGATGAGCAAGATTTTGATTATAAAAAAATGCGCGGTTCGTGGGCCGGTGCAATGGGACATTTTCAATTTATGCCGACAACTTATCATGCTTACGGAGTGGATTTTGACGGTGACGGAATTATTGATATATGGGATAATTTTGAAGATGCTTCGGCATCCGCGGCCAATTATCTGACCTCAATAGGTTGGGATAAAAATATTCCTTGGGGATGGGAGGTAAATCTGCCTTGGAATTTTGATTACAGTTTGAGCGGACGTAATAAGTTTAAGGCTTTGTCCGAGTGGCAGAAAATGGGAGTCGTGCGCAGAGACGGAAAAAAGTGGAGTAATGATAAAGATATTAAGACGGCAATACTGACACCGGAAGGAAGTAAAGGGGCTGCTTATTTGGTTACGGAAAATTTCGGGCGAATAATGCAATGGAATCGTTCAGAAAATTATGCTTTAGCAATAGGATTGTTGGCAAATTTTGCCGCAGGAAATAAGGATTGGCAAAAAAGGGAAATAGTCAAACAAAAACTTAAAACCGATGATGTTAAGAAAGTTCAGGTTTTTATTAATAAAATCGGTTTAGCAAAATTGGCCGAAGATGGCGATTTAGGAACTAAAACCAAAGAAGCGGTAAAATTGTTGCAAAGAGAGGCAAAATTAGTTCCGGACGGATATCCTGATGAAAAATTATTACGGAAAATTGAGCAATATAATCCCGAAATAGGGTGGGCGGTTCCGGTGCCGGCAAGAAAATTACACAACCCAAAATAATTGCTTTACCTGAGCTAAAAAAGTATATAGACTGTGCCGTGAGTTAACTTACGGAATATGGTAGCTAAATGGAAATAAAAAAATTAAGTGTTTTGTTGTTAGTTGGGGGTTTATCGGCCTGTACTTACGGGTTTGCCGATTTGGGTGACGGTAAATATACTCAAGCGTCAGCCATCAGCGGTCAGGGTGGTATGTATAAAATCGGTAATCCATATAAAGTTAAAGGAAAGTGGTATTATCCCAAAGAAGATTACGGTTATTCGGAAGTGGGGATTGCATCGTGGTATGGTGATGATTTTCATGCCAAAAAGACTGCTAATGGCGAAAAGTATGATATGAATTCTTTGTCGGCAGCGCATCGGACTTTGCCTTTACCGTCAATTGTCAAGGTAACCAATTTGCAAAACGGACGATCATTGGTGCTGAGAGTGAATGATCGAGGACCGTATGCCAATAATCGTATTTTGGATGTTTCCAAGCGTGCTGCTTCGTTGCTGGGTTTTCAAATGCAAGGAACAACAAAGGTAAGAGTTGAGGTTTTAGAAAAAGAGAGCAAGGCTTTGAAATCGGCTTTGTTGCATGAAGGCAGTATGGAAAGTGCCAAAAAGGCAATTGAAGCAGCAGAAAAAAGAACCGCTGAGCCGATTAAAAATGTGATTGAAAGTTATCCTAAAGGAAGCTATTTTGTGCAGATAGGTTCTTATAAGGAAAATAGCGGAGCACAAACAGCGGCGGTCAGATACGGAAAAAATGCCAAGATTTATTATGCCGATGTTGACGGCGAAAAATATTATCGTGTGAGAATGGGGCCATACAGCAGTCGTTTAGAGGCTGAGGAAAATGCCGCTAAGGCAAAATATAAGGGAGCCACAGATGCAAAGGTGGTAATTGATTAAAATTAAGAAAGAAGGTAAAGATGAAAAATAGCAGTTTGATTATGGGTGGTTTGATTGCCGGTGTTATGATTGCAGGTTGTAATGCTTGGGCGATTGATACAAAAGCACGCAATATGATTTTGGTGGATTATACAACCGGTGCTTATATGTATGAGAAAGATATAGCCGAACCGATACCTCCGGCATCGATGAGTAAGTTGATGACGGTATATATGATTTTTGATAAATTAAGAGACGGAAGTTTGTCTTTGGATGATACTTTTAAGGTAAGTGAAAATGCTTGGCGGAAAGGCGGAGCAGCCAGCGGCGGTTCAACAATGTTTTTGTCAATAGGCGACGAAGTTAAAGTTGATGAGCTGTTAAAAGGGATTATTATTCAGTCGGGTAATGATGCTTGTATTGTGGCTGCCGAAAATATTGCCGGTGATGAAGAAACTTTTGTAAAAATGATGAATGCAAAAGCTAAAGAGTTAGGATTGAAAAACTCAACTTTTGCCAATGCCACCGGATTGCCGCATCCAGATCATAAGATGTCGGTTGAAGATTTAGCAATTTTAGCAAGACGAATTATTGAAGATTTTCCGCAGTTTTATCATCTGTTTTCGCAGAAGGAATTTGTTTATAATCACATAAAGCAGGGTAATCGCAATCCTTTGCTTTATTCAATGCCTTATGCTGACGGTTTGAAAACAGGCCATACAGATGAAGCCGGATATTGTTTGACGGCCTCTGCTAAAAAAGATGATAGGCGTATTATCGGAGTTATGACCGGATTAAGCTCAAATAATGAAAGATCCGAAGAAGCAGAAAAAATGATGTCGTGGGCTTTTAGGGAATTTGATAATTATAAGTTGGTAAAAAAAGGCAATAAATTAGCGGATATTCCTGTATGGTACGGGGTTGACAAGACTGTTCCGTTGGTTGCGAAGGAAGATATTATTAAAACATTGAAAAAGAATCGTTATAATCAGATGTCGATGAAAGTTGTATATAATAAACCGGTTAAGGCGCCGGTTGAGATGGGACAACAATTGGGCATTTTGAAGTTGGAATTTCCCGATGGAGCGATTGAAGAAGTTCCTTTGGTAGCCGGGCAAACAATTAATAAAGTCGGGTTAGCCAGCAAGATTATGTATAATATAAAATATTTATTGTCCGGAGAGTTGTAAAATGAGAGGAAAGTTTATAACTTTTGAAGGCGGAGAAGGAACAGGTAAGTCGACGCAAGTTGAATTATTGGCTAAGTATTTAACGGAAAAAGGTTTTAATGTGGTTAAAACCAAAGAGCCTGGCGGAACGGAAATCGGCAAGGAAATAAGAAGATTACTGGTTTGCGGCGATAAAGATAAGATGGATGCTACTGCCGAAGCTTTGTTGTATTATGCGGATAGACATATACATATGGTGCAAAAAATATTACCGGCACTGGAAGATGGTAAGATAGTTATCAGTGATCGTTTTGCGGATTCAACAACAGCTTATCAATGTTATGGCTATGGTGAAAGAATTTCCAAAGAAGTTATTGATAGTCTATACAAAATTGCGGTGGGGAATTTTAAGCCTGATTTAACAATAGTTTTAGATATAGATCCGCAAAAAGGTTTAAGTCGTTCTTTTGCCAAAGCGGATGGTATGGAAGAAAAAGAATTGCGTTTTGAGAGCCATGCGTTGGAATTTCATAGTAATTTGCGAAAAGGATTTCAGATTATTGCGCAAAATGATCCAGAGCGTTGTGTGGTGTTGGATGCTGACAAATCGATTGAAGAATTACATCAAGATGTAATAAGAACAGTATGCAATAGATTAAATTTGGTTGCAAACCGATACCAAAAAATTCAAAATTGAGGTAGGTCGTAAAATAATGGATGTAATAAAGCCTCGAGATAATCCATATTTAGTAGGACATGAAGTTCAAGAGAAATTAATTTTGGACGCATGGAGGAATCGAGTTTTACATCACGCCTATTTGATATCCGGTCCGAAGGGAATAGGAAAGGCTACGTTTGCTTATCGTATGGCACGTTTTTTATTGAGTGCCGATGAAAATAAGGCTGAGAACTATAAAAGTTTAGAAATTTCGCCGAATAATGATATTTTTAAGCAGATAAGTGCTAATGCTCATCCGGATTTTAAGGTTATAGAGCGAGGTTATATAAAGACCGACAGGCAAAAGATATACAAAGCACTATCAAGCGGAAATTATATGAATGAAGATGATTTAGCAAAACTGAAAAAGTCTGCTGAGATAGTGGTTGATGATGTCAGAGAAGTTTGTGATTTTTTAGCTAAGAGTTCGGCTTATGGCGGTTGGCGAATAGTGATCATAGATAGTGTTGATGAAATGAACAGATCATCAGCAAACGCTATATTAAAGGTTTTGGAGGAACCTCCGCACCGGACAATGATGTTGCTAGTGGCTCATAATCCGGATACATTATTGCCAACGGTTCGTTCTCGTTGCGCTAAATTGGAACTTAAACCTTTGCAAGATAATATTACGGCCAGTTTGTTGCGTCGTTATTGTTCGGATTTAAATGAAAGTGAAGTTAAAAAAATAAGTGTTTTGGCGGAGGGAAGTATCGGTAAAGCAATGGTTTATGTTGACGGTAATGCGGTTGATTTTTACGATCGTATTAAGAAAACAGTGAAAGATGGAAAGAATTTCAAAATTAAGGATATTTTGGAGTTTAGCGACATTGCGGTTAAAGATAATAATTATGAATTGTTCAAAGAACTAATCGGAAGATTTTTGGCAGAGCAGGCCAGGTCCGGAATTAATGCTTTAACCTACACAAAGTTGTTTGATGATTTCAGCAGAATTTTTAAGCAAACAGAAAGCCTTAATTTGGATAAAAGACAAGTTGTAATGAATATGATGGTGGCATTAGCCAGAGCGGAGCAAAGTTAGAAATGTTAGCGGATAGTCATTGTCATTTGGAAAATAATGCGGAAGTAGATAGTGTAATTAAAAGGGCTCAAGTTGTCGGGGTTGAATATATTTTGGATGTAGGAGCAAATATTACCCATTTGTCAGAGCATTTGGATATAGCTCGTCGTTATGATCATGTTTATACATCAGTCGGGGCTCATCCGCAAGAAGCGACGGAGTTTGGCGATCTGAAGGCAATTGATATATTGCGCGCTTGCGAAAATGACAAAGTGATAGCTATAGGTGAGGCCGGTTTGGATTATTATTATAATCCTGATACTAAAGATCAACAAATTGCTTTATTTAAGGAACATATAGCAGCGGCACAGGCATCTCAATTACCATTAGTAATTCATAATCGCGAGTCTGATGAGGATATGATTGAACTTTTATCTAGTGCTTATGATAAAAAAACTTTTAAGGCAATTATTCATTGTTATTCATCATCTAAGAGATTAGCTGAGGTTGCTTTGGAAATGGGGTTTTATATTTCAGCTTCGGGAATTATTACTTTTAAGAAGTCAGAAGAAATTAGAGCTAATTTTGCTGATATCCCGTTGGATAGATTGTTGGTCGAAACTGATGCACCATATTTAGCACCGGAGCCGAAACGAGGTAAAGTTAATGAACCGGCCAATGTGGTGCTAACTGCCCAAAAATTGGCTGAAATTAAACAAGTTAGTTTTACTGAAATATCTGAAGTTACTACAAACAATTTTAAGAGGTTGTTTGAGCTATGACTAGAGTTTTGTTTTTAGGTGCTGGGGCATCGCCGGGAGTTCCTTCGTTGAGTTGCGGTTTCGGGTGCTGTGATCCGAATAATCCGAAAAATATACGCACGAGGACTTCGACAATTTATGAGACGGGGGGTGTTAGAATTATGGTTGATGCTTCACCCGATTTACGGATGCAATTTTTGCAAAATGATATAAAATATTTGGATGGAATTTTGATTACTCATGCGCATTTTGATCATATCGCAGGAATTGATGAATTGAGAGAAATAAATCGAATTACCAAGAAACCTTTAGATCTTTATGCTCCCAGTTACGTTATGAAGGCAGTTAAAAAACGTTATGCTTATATGGTAATGGATAAACGAAGTCACAGAGAATATGTAAAATACGGTTATGAGGCTAAAGGCGGAGTTGTTATTCATACCATTAAACCTAATCATATTTTTTACGTTAACGGGATAAAAATTGAAGGAATAAAGTTGTTGGGACATAATGTTCCGAGTTGCGGTTATATTATTAATGATGAGATAGTGCATTTGGCAGATTTTAAGGAATTGTCAGCTTCGGCAGAAGAAAGAATTATGGCAATAAAACCTAAATTGATGGTTTTCCCATTGACAATTGTCGGGGAACATCGTTATCATTTGGGATTAGAAAAAGTGCTTTATTATGTTGATAAGTTTAGACCGGAACGAGTAGTATTGAATCATATGGCAAGTGAATGTGATTATGATTATGTTAATGATCATACTCCGCAAAATGTTGAACCTGCTTTTGATAATTTGAAATTGGAGTGGTGAGATGTTGTGTATATATCATATTGCCGATCATGACGGTAAGGGGTCGGCTGCTATTGTGGGAAAAAAATTTGGAGATGTCGAATTTTTAGGGTTTAATCATGATATGGATGTTCCTTGGGAAGCTATCAATCGTCATCATCAAATAGTTATTTGTGATATAGCTTTGCCTTTAGACGTTATGTTTGAAATCAATGAAAACAAAGATTTGACTTGGATTGATCATCATATTTCGGTTATTGATGAATATAATAAAGCAATTGCAAGCGGAAAAAAAGAAATAAAAGGAATTAGAGAAAACGGTTCGGCGGCAATTATGCTGACGTGGCAATATTTTTTTCCTGATGGTCCGGTGCCGGAAGGGGTGAAGTTGTTAGCATTGAATGATTTGTATGACTTGCGTGATAAAAGAGTGCGTCCGTTTGAATATGCCTTTCAATCGATGGGAGTTAATAAACCTCAGGACAGTAATTGGAAAGATTTGTTTGAAGGCAAGATAAATATAGATGAGATGGTTTTGAAGGGTAATGCAATTTTGTCGTGGGTGCGTAATCGCAATCACAGGTTATGTAAGGCGATGTCTTTTGAAAGCAGTTATAAAGGAATGAAATGTATTTGTGCCAATATGCCGCAAGGATATTCGGAATTTTATGACAGTATTAGAAATATACGCAGTTATACTTTTATGTGCAATTTTTTTATGTGCGGTAAAAATACTTGGAATTTATCGTTTTATACAGTGAGAGATGATGTTGATGTTTCAAAAATTGCTGCAGAGTTCGGTGGCGGTGGTCATCGTAAAGCAGCCGGAGCTTCCGGTTTGACTGAATTGCCGGAGTTTTTGAGAAAAAAGATATAAATAAAAAAAAGATGCCTTAAATAAGGCATCTTTTTTTGAGAACTTAAGTTTATCAGCCGAACAACTTCAAAACCGACTGAGCTGATTGCGAAGCCAGAGCCAACGAGTTAATAGCCAACTGTTGACGAGTTTGCAAGGCCAAGTAGTTAGCTGACTCTTCGTTCATATCGGCCAATACCAAGTTATCCGAACCGGTTTCGAGAACGTCAATTACTGCTTCGGTGAAGTTTTGACGAGTTTCGATAATGGCAAAGTTGTTACCTAATTCAGATGAATAATCACGTAAGTAATCAATGGCTTTACCGATAGCATCCAAACTGGCATTAATTGATGCTGAAACATTTTTAACCGCAGTATTATAAGCCTCAACAGCATCATCATAATTTTCTTTAGCTTGAGTATAAGCTGTATTTGTATTTGAGGTATCGTGCTTATAGAAAGTGTTA
>CAMOLN010000027.1 GCA_946618745.1 uncultured Alphaproteobacteria bacterium
AGCAATGAGTTTGATTTACTGCTCAAACTCATGTCTGACCATCAAACTAAACAATTTAATCATCTTAATTTCGCTATCGGCAAAATCCAAGGACAATCAATAGTTTTGATGCAAAGCGGTATGGGAAAGGTCTGTGCCGCCATTGCCGCTCGTGAAATGATTGAACAATTTCATCCGCAATATATTATCAATACCGGTCTCGCCGGCGGATTGGACACCAAACTCAGCGTTATGGATATAGTTGTGGGCAAAGATGTGGTTTATCACGACGTATGGTGCGGCGAAGGCAACCGATACGGACAAATTCAAGGACTACCTGCCGTTTATCACGGCGATGACAATTTAGTAAAAAAAGCCGCCTCAATCACCTCTGATGTTAAAATAATTCCCGGACTTATAACCAGCGGTGATTATTTTGTCAGCTCTTTAGAAGATCTTAATAAAATCAAGCAAAACTTTCCCGATGGTCTGGCGGTTGATATGGAATCCGGCGCTATTGCCCAAACTTGTTATTTATACAACATTCCGTTTTTATCCTTGCGCATTATCAGCGATACACCGGGCATTGACAATCATTATCAACAATATCTTGATTTTTGGAACAAAGCTCCCGAAAAATCCTGCGAAATTATCCGTCAATTAATCAAGTAAAACAAAAGCCTGAAGCATCAAACTTCAGACTTTTGTTTTACACCTAATTTGTACTGCACCTATGATCAACCAACCGAAAAGCATTAGTATCACATAGAAACCTGCAAGAACAACCCATCGACTGAAATTCATTGCAACAAGTTGGCTCATATAACAGGCGCAAGCCACACCTGCTATTAATACACTCAAGATCCAACAAATCACATACTTATTTCCGTTGCATTTGAAGGGAAGGAAGATAACGCCCAACACCAATTGAATCGCCAATTGCGCCATAAAGACGAAATAGCAAACGACCAACTTTGGAAAAACAGTTGTGAGCCATAACCACAAACCGCTTAAAATAATTGTAGTAAGCAACAACCCGATTTCCCTTGCATTTTTCTTAAAAAAAGTTTTCATAAATAATATTTTAGTTAATAATATCAAATTAAGCTGATTATAAATTATTAGTTTGATTTGTCAAGAATATAAATCCCCTAAAAAGTTCTAAGAATAGTGCAGATTTATAGGAAAACCCGAAATTTTAGTGTACATAGAAGTACATGAATTTTTTGAGCTGCATTAAATCGCTTTAAACGTGTCGTTATCTCAGTTTTTTATAAAAAGCTCGAATAGTGAGGCATATAATAAGAACAACCTTAAAAAGTACCGGAGCGTACTTTATGCGTACGTGAGGACACTTTTTAAGGTTGTTCTGTATTAGATAACCACTAGACGAGCTTTTACTTAGAGTTCATTGCCAGAAACATCATACTTCACAATATTCGCCTTATTCTGCAACCCTTTGATAATATCGCTCATCGACTTTTTAGCCAACATCGCTTTAAGTTGCGGCTCGATTTTCTTAAAATCTTCCGGCTTGGCATCACGAATATCTTCAACCAAAATGACATGATAACCGAATTGCGTCTTTACCGGTGTTTTGCTGAATTGACCTTTTTTCATTGAGAACGCGGCATTGGCAAATTCCGGCACCATCATCTCTTTGGTGAAATAGCCTAAATCGGCCGGCTCTTTGGAATATTCCTTGGCTAATTTATCAAATTGACCGGCATCATTAAGTTTGGCAATAACTTCTTTGGCTTTTGCCTCGCTGTCAACCAAAATGTGTTTGGCTTTCACTTCTTTTTCGCCATGGAAAGTTCCTTTATAATCTTCATAAAGTTTTTTCACCGCTTTGTCATTAACTGCAGCACGAACTTTTTTATCCAAATACATTTTGCGAGCCAGTTCTTTTTTAGCTTCGGCTAATTGAGTGGCATATTCCGGCGATTCGGTAATTTTATCTGCTATTGCTGCTTGATAAACCATCTCTCCGTCAACAAAAATATCCAAAGTATTGGTATAGAACTCATCAAATGAAGCCTTTGCTTTAACCGCCGGATTCATATTGTAAGCCTCCTTAATATCGGCGACCTTGATTTGTTTACCGTTTACAATCGCGGCAACACCGTCTTTTCCTGCGGCTTGAGCGTTAAAAGCCGCCAAAGCACCAACCAAAGCCAAAGCTGTCATCATTTTTTTCATTTTTCATCTCCCTTAAAATTTTATCTAAGACTTTATACAACAAACTGATTATAAATTCCAATACCTTTTTTTTGCTGGTTTATAACTTGGCTCGGCTCTTGACTCTGTTGTTTTAAAACACTAGATATATATCATCTGAAACTTTCGAATATAAAACTTAAGGATATGAATATGATAGGCAGCATTGCACGCAAAATTTTCGGCTCAGCCAATGACAGATATGTTAAAAGACAATACAAAATCGTTGAAAAAATCAATTCTTTGGAGCCGGAGATTTCTGCGCTTTCCGATGAACAACTTCGCGCCAAAACCGATGAATTTAAAAAACGTTTATCTCAAGGTGAAACTTTAGACGAGCTTTTGCCTGAAGCTTTTGCCGTCGTCAGGGAATCCGCCAAACGCACTTTGGGACAACGTCACTATGATGTTCAACTTATCGGCGGTATTGTTTTGCACAATGGTCAAATCGCCGAAATGAAAACCGGTGAAGGTAAAACCCTTGTTGCCACCCTCGCCGCCTATCTCAATGCTTTGGAAGGTAAAGGCGTTCATATCGTTACCGTTAACGACTATTTGGCCAAACGCGATGCCGAATGGATGGGACAAGTCTATCGTTTCTTAGGACTGACTGTTGACTATATCGTTCATGAAAAAAATGATGAGCAACGTCGCGCTGCTTATAATGCCGATATTCTTTATGCCACCAACAATGAATTAGGCTTTGATTATCTGCGTGATAATATGAAATTCCGCCTTTCCGATATGGTGCAACGTCCGTTTAATTATGCCATTGTCGATGAGGTTGACTCTATTTTGATTGATGAAGCCCGCACTCCGTTGATTATCTCCGGTGCCGCCGAAGACAGCTCCGAAAAATATATTTTGGTAAATCGTATCATTCCGCAACTTTCTGATGATGACTATGAAAAAGACGAAAAAGCCCGTCAGGTTACTCTCACCGAAAAAGGTATGGTTCACGTTGAGGAACTTCTTAAAAACATTGGTTTGATTAAAGAGGGCGGACTTTATGATTTGGCAAATGTCAGCTTGGTTCATCACGTAAACCAAGCCTTGCGTGCCCACAAAATGCATATCAAAGATGTTGACTATATCGTCAAAGACGGTCAGGTTATGATTATCGACGAATTTACCGGTCGTATGATGGAAGGAAGACGTTATTCCGACGGTCTGCACCAAGCTATTGAAGCTAAAGAAGGCGTAAAAATTCAATCGGAAAATCAAACTCTTGCCTCGATAACCTTCCAAAATTATTTCAGAATTTATCCCAAGCTTTCCGGTATGACCGGCACGGCAATGACCGAAGAAGCCGAATTTAACGACATTTATCATCTTGATTGTGTCGAAATTCCCACCAATCGCCCGGTCATTCGCCAAGATATGCATGACGAAATTTATCGCACTGCCAATGAAAAATACGATGCCATTATCAAAACCATTATCGAATGTCACAAAAAAGGGCAGCCGGTTTTGGTAGGTACCGCTTCAATCGAAAAATCGGAATTAGTTGCTGATTTGTTGTCTAAACGTACCGACCTTAAGTTTGAAGTCTTAAATGCTCGCCACCATGAACGTGAAGCCTATATTATTGCTCAAGCCGGACGTTCCGGTGCCATCACCGTTGCCACCAATATGGCTGGTCGCGGGACCGATATTCAGCTCGGCGGTAACGTTGATATGCGCTTAAAAGAATCTTTGAAAGGCGATGAAACCCCTGAACAAATAGAAGCTTTACGCGAAAAAATCAAAAAAGAAGTTGAGGCCGATAAGGAAAAAGTTAAAGCCGCCGGCGGGCTTTATATCTTGGGCACCGAACGTCACGAAAGCCGCCGTATTGATAACCAATTACGCGGTCGTTCCGGTCGTCAGGGCGATCCAGGCACTTCCAAATTCTTCTTATCCTTGGAAGATGATTTGATGCGTATTTTCGGTTCTGAACGTATGGGAGTTATGCTTCAACACCTAGGTTTGCCCGAAGGCGAGCCTTTAGTTCACCCTTGGATCAGCAAGGCTTTGGAAAAAGCTCAACAAAAGGTTGAAGAACGCAACTTTGATATTCGCAAAAACTTGCTCAAATACGACGATGTAATGAACGAGCAACGCAAAGTAATTTACGCACAACGTCGTGAGTTAATGGAAAGTGATGATGTTTCTGAAGTTTTGACTGATATGTATCACGACCAAATTCGCAATATTGTTTATCAGGATATTACTTACGGCTCATCCCCCAAAGATTGGAATTTAGATCTGATTAACCAAGATTTATCCCGCCTCACCGGCTATATCTTTCCTTTACAGGATTGGCTCAACAAAACAGACATCGATTCCGAAAAACTGGTAGAATTGATATGCGATGCGGTTGATAAATCTCAACAAGCCAAGAATGCTGATGTTCCTGCCGATATTTTACGGATTGTCGAAAAATCCATCCTCTTACAAGAACTTGATACTTTATGGAAAGATCATATCGCAACTCTGGATTATATGCGTTACACTATTGTATTGCGTGCCTATGGTCAAAAAGATCCGCTTAATGAATACAAAAAAGAAGCATTTAATATGTTTTCCGCTATGCTGGGACAATTAGGCGAAAAAGTATCTTTCATATTATTGAGAACGGTTATAAAACAAAATTCCGCCGAAAAGATGGAAAATCAAACTAACCAAAATCAAGCAATGAAAGAAATTCACGAATCTCCGGTTAATTTATTATCAGGACAACGTGAGGAAAGCACTATGCCTGCTCCCGATAAGCCGACCACTTTCAGCTATGGTAATCAAGCTGTTGATCCTAACGATCCTAACACTTGGGGCAAAATATCTCGTAATGATCCCTGCCCTTGCGGATCGGGAAAGAAATATAAACATTGTCATGGCAAAATATAGCTTGTTTATATAAAATTAACTCTTGCTCAATTATAATTCTCTTTAAGGAGATTTTTAATGCAGCGATTTTATGTGCTTACTTTTCTAGGTCTTTTTACTATCGGACAAGCTTGCGCTCAAGATACCGTTCCTTCTTTGATTGATGATGAACAACCAACTTCTGCATCCGTAAAAACGGAAGAAGTTTCTAAAGATACTGCAGATAATACAAAAGAAACTATCTCCCCTGTTGAAGAGAAAAAAGAAGAAAGCGCATTATTCAACTTTTTAGGTATAAAAATTCCTGATTTTATACCTAAATCAATTAAGAAATCTCCTCCTAAAATAGAAGGTAATGAAAATTCATTGCAAGTTCTGACGCAAAAAGCTGAAAACGGGGATCTTCAAGCCCAACTGAAACTGGGATATGCCTACCTTTATGGTTCTGATAAACTTCCCAGTGATTATGAAAAAGCCTTTCATTTTTACCAATTGGCAGCCAATCAAAACGACATAACCGGACTAAATAATCTCGGTACTCTTTATTACAACGGATTAGGCATTTCTCGTAACATCTCCAAAGCTATCGAATTATTCACCAAATCAGCTAAACTCGGCAACAACGAAGCTGCCACCAACCTAGCATTTATATATATAAGCGGTAATGATACTGAAAAAAATATTCCTTTGGGAATTAAATATTTTCAACAAGCAGCAACCGATAATATCTTAGCTAAATATATGATAGGTTATGCTCACTATCAAGGAGTTCATCTGCCTCTCGATTATATAAAAGCAGCCCCCATGATTAAATCGGCTGCTGATGCAGGTTTTGACGAAGCCCAGATATTATTGGCAAACATATATATTAAAGGACAAGGTTATCCTCAAAATTATGCTAATGCCGTTAAGTATCTCAGTTATGCAGTATCTCAGGGAAATATTCAGGCGATGTTGCAACTCGCCGACATATATTCCGGAGTAATCAAATATCCGACTAATATTATTTCAGCCCACGTTCTCTACAACTTAGCATACGTTCGCGGTATCAAAGAAGCACAAACAAGAATAGAAGAATTACAGACTCATATGAGTATAGAACAAATCATGCAAGCTCAACAAGAAGCTTCCCAATATCAAGAAAAGCCTTCTCAATTAACCAACTATATTCACCAAACTTTTGGTAATAATGTCCACTCGTTATTGAAATAAATTATTTAAAATTACGAATATTATCTTCCAACCAATGAATATCGTAAATACCATCAATATATTCAGGCTGCATCATAATTTTTTGATGCAACGGAATAGTGGTTTTCACTCCATCAATCACAAATTCTTCCAAAGCTCGATGCAGACGCATTAAAACTCCATTGCGAGTTCGTCCGCTGACAATAAGTTTTGCAATCATACTATCATAAAAAGGCGGAATTTTATATCCGGAATAAATTTCCGAATCAACTCTTACCCCCAAACCACCCGGGGCATGCCACTCAGTTACTTTTCCGGCATTAGGGACAAAAGTTTCCGGATCCTCGGCATTAATACGGCATTCAATAGCACATCCTTGCAATCTGATATCATCTTGCGAATATCCCAACTTTGCTCCGTCGGCAATTCTTAATTGTTCTCTGACAATATCCACTCCGGAAACAGCCTCGGTAATCGGATGTTCTACTTGCAAACGCGTATTCATCTCTAAAAAATAAAATTTTCCGTCTTCAAATAAAAATTCCATTGTTCCGGCACTCACATATCCTATCTTAGCCGCTGCATCACGTGCTAGATTACCGATTTCTTTGCGTTGCAATTCGTTCAAAGCCGGAGATGGTGTCTCCTCAATAATTTTTTGGTTTTGCCGCTGAATTGAGCAATCTCTTTCCCCTAGATGAACCACATTACCATAACTGTCAGCTAAAATTTGTATCTCTATATGACGAGGATGTCGTAAATATTTTTCCATATAAACATCATCTGTTGCAAAAGAAGCTTTAGCTTCTGCCTTAGCCATCATATAGGCTGTTCCGATATCCTGTTCATTATAAGCTATTTTCATACCTTTTCCGCCGCCGCCGGCTTTGGCTTTTATAATCACCGGATAACCTATTTTTTCGGCTTCAGCTTTAGCTTCATCAACACTATTTAAAACTTCAGAACCTTCAATTACTGGCAAACCACACTCTTTAGCAAAAGCCCTCGCCTTTAACTTATCTCCCATCATCCTTATTTGTTCGGGCTTAGGACCAATAAAAGCAATTCCGTGCTCTTCTACCATCTCGGCAAAATCGGCATCTTCTGATAAAAACCCATAACCGGGATGAATTGCATCAACTCCGGTAATTGTCGCTGCCGAAATAATTGCCGACTTATTTAAATATGAATCAGTAGCTCGTGCCGGACCGATACATACAGCTTCATCTGCCAATCTGACATGCATTGCGTTAGCATCTGCTTCAGAATGTACCGCAACGGTCTTAATTCCCATCTCACGACAAGCGCGATGAATCCTCAAAGCAACTTCGCCGCGATTAGCAATCAGCACTTTTTCAAACATTTTGTCCTCTTATTCAATTATCAGCAAAGACTCGCCATATTCAACCGGATCTCCGGATTCTACCAATATTTTAGTAACAATACCCGAACGATGTGCTTTTACGGGATTAAAGGTCTTCATCGCCTCAATCAAACAAACAATATCGCCCTCTTTAACTTTATCACCGACATTAACATAATCCGGCTTGGTCGGATCCGGTGACAAATAAACTACACCTACAATCGGAGCTTTAACACTTCCTGCATTATTGGAATAGTCATCAATCGAAAACTCATCGTTTTTTACCGTAACATTTTCTTCGCCCGAACTGGCTGTAACCCCTGCTTGAGCAGATGTTGTCACAACCGACATGGCAGCACTCTTAATACTTATACGGCATTTTTCATCTTCATATTCCAATTCGCTTAAGTTATTTTTATTCAAAACTTCAGCCAATTTATTTATCACTTTAGTATCAATTTGATTATTCATAGTTTTTTTCTCACAATTTTTTTAATTTTTTAAAAGATATCATTTTTTATAAAAAATACAAGAAAAATCGCATTTTTTTTAGCATTTTTTTGCATTTTTGCCCCAAAAATGCAATTTCACATTTTATTGCATACCTGTCTTATTATTTTCAAATTTAAAAATTGGCACACATATTGCATATACTTCTGCAACACAACTTATCAAAGGGTTAAAATGATGGAAATACAAGACAGAAACAATATTATGCAACTGGCATTAAATTTGAGTTTTGACGCTAAAAACCAATCA
>CAMOLN010000028.1 GCA_946618745.1 uncultured Alphaproteobacteria bacterium
AAGAGGTAAAAATACGGTAGAGAAAACTTCTGCACAATGGGGATTGCCTTTGTCTTATGCGGCGATAGCTTATGGGAAGTTGGTTAAGAAGTTGTTGGATAAGAAGGAAGAATGCGGGTTTTGGGATAAAGAAGAAGCAAAATTGTTTGTTGAATGTTTTAATAAAAACCAAGAATATATAAAGCGGACTTATGGGAATATAAGCGGTTGCTTTGAAAACGGAGAAAAGTTTTTAAAGGCAGACGGTAAAGAAATCGAGCCGTTTCGGAAACCGGAAGCTTATCAAGCTGTGACAACGGAATTAAATACAAATAAATTTGGTTTTATTCCGGGAGTCAATGATCATTTGGGATGGGATGCAGCAAAATGCTATGAAGCCTCAAAATTGTTTTTAGGCAATTTGGAGAGGATTGAAAAAAACATCTTCTGAACTCTTAAATTCAGAAGATATTAGTGTAATTATACCTTGTAAGGCATTTTTCGGTAAATCCATTCACTTATAAAATCGGGTAAAATAGAAACAAACCAGGCTCCAAGACGCATAGGCCATGGAAAAGCAATTAGTCCGATATTTTTTTCTACACGCTTGGCAATAAGTTCTGCGGCTTTATCTGCTTCCATAAAGAACGGCATGGGGCAGGTGTTTTTATCGGTAATTCGTGAACGCACGAATCCGGGGGCGAGAGTGGAAACTTTAATGTTGTATTTTTTATTTAAATCAATACGTAAGGCTTCGCCCCATGCTTTAACACAGGCTTTGGTGGCAGAATATGACGGGCAGGCGGGAAGTCCGTGATAGCCGGCGATAGATGCGGTAATGACAATATGTTTGGGTTGTTCTGTAGGGGCATTTTTGAAAATTTCGATTGCGGGTAAAACAGTATTTACTACACCGCCGACATTGACAGCAAAAGTACGACGGATGTTTTCGGAAATTTCCTGAGTGGTGGAAACGCCGGCATTGGCAAAAATCAGTTGTAAAGGTGCAATTTGATTGGAGTGAATAATCCATTTTTCGGTTTTTGCAGAATCGGTAATATCTAAGATTTCATCATATACCTGGGTGCCATATTTACGGCAGCGTTCAGCCACATCTTTTAATCTTTCGGCATTGCGACCGCAGATAAAAAGGTTTTTAACGCCGTTTTGGGCGTAATAAATTGCTAAAGCTTCGCCTATACCTGAAGAAGCTCCGGTAATAAGAATATTTTGATATTTGGTCAAATCGGTTCTCCTTAAAAACTTTTTAATATTTTGGAATTAAACTGTCAGATAAATTTGATGTTTAATGAAAGGACACTACATTGAGTATAGCAAGTATGACAGGTTTTGCAAGAGTTAACGGACAATGTGTGCTTGGTGGGGAGACTATAGACTGGTTATGGGAGGCCAAGAGCGTTAACGGCAAAGGATTGGAAATTAAGAGCAGAATGCCTTTGGGATATGATGATTTGGGATTGGTTTTAAAAAATGAGGCGGCTAAATATTTGGTGCGCGGAAATGTCAGTTTTAATTTAGAAATTAACAGAGCTAACAATCATAAAAAAGCAGTTGTTGATGAGGCATTTTTAATGGAACTGACACAGAAAGCAATAGAGTTAGCTGATAAGTTTAAAGGAAAAATAACGGCATCCAGTGCGGCAGAATTGTTGAGCTTAAAAGGTGTGGTAGAAATAGAAGAAAATGCGCTTGATGAAGAAGAACAAAAGATTTTAACACAAAAAATGATTGAAGATTTTGATAAATTGTGTGAAAATCTTAAGAAGGATAGAAAAAGTGAAGGTAAAAAAATAGCGTTAGCTTTGGCTGATTTATTGGATAAAATTGAAGAATTAGTCAAGCTGATTGAAGCTAAAACAGAGAGTTTACCGGAAAAGTTGCGGCAGAAGCTTAAAGAGCAGCTTGATAAATTTGCCAAAGATGTGGAAGTAGATGAAGATAAGATAGCTCAAGAGTTAGTATTGTTGGTTACCAGAGCTGATATAAGAGAAGAAATTGACAGGCTCAAAGCTCATATAAATGCGGCGAGAGAGCTTTTAGGAAAAGAAGAAGCGGTGGGGCGCAGATTGGATTTTTTGTGTCAGGAGCTTAATCGAGAGGCAAATACGACTTGTTCAAAGTCGGTAGATATCGAGATTACTAATTGGGCTATGGAATTGAAAGTATTGATTGAACAATTTAGAGAACAAGTGCAAAATATTGAATAAAAGGAGTTAAAACAATGGATGAGATTATTGATCGTTTGCGTAAAGTCAGAAAAGGAGCAATGTTCGTTGTAGGGGCTCCTTCAGGAACAGGTAAGGGAACGGTAATAAAAGAAATTTTGAAAAATGACAGTAATATCAAATTTTCGGTTTCTGTTACGACCAGAGCTCCACGTGTCGGTGAGGTTGAAGGTGTTGATTATTATTTTGTTACCGATGATCAATATAATGAATTTTTAAAACAAGATGCTTTTTATGAATATGTTGATTCGCAATATGGTTCCAGATACGGGACATTACGTTCGGAAGTTGACAGTTTTATCAATGTTGGACAAGATGTGATATTTGATATGGATTGGGCAGGTTTACGACAACTGAGAGAAAAAGCAGGGAGTGATGTTGTAGCTATTTATCTGTTACCGCCTTCAGTGCGTGAATTGCGCAAACGATTAGAGGGGCGGGGAACAGATAGCAAAGAAGTTATTGATAAACGTATGGGAATAATTTTGGATAAGATAAGCCATTGGGATGAATTTGATTATGTTATCGTAAATGTCAGTTTACAAGAAACAGTTACTAAAATTCAAAAAATTATTTCCGGCGAAAGAATGCGCAGAGTGAGACAAGTAGGATTAAAAGGATTTGTGCGCGAGCTTATGAAAGAAGCAGAAGAAGAAGAAAAAAATTAACGCAAATTTTTTACTTGTTGACGCTGTGTTTCGTTCATAGCCTTGTAAACTATCATAGCGTTGCGTTCGGCATTGGTAACATTAAGTAAGGCAGCTTTTTTATAAAGATTAAAAGCTTCGACGAAGTCTGTGGTAACACCGACTCCTTTGGTATACATCCAAGCAAGAATTTCAATGGCTTTGGCATCGCCGTCATGGGCGCGGGAGTATATTTCGTCAAGCTCAAGAGGAGTAACTTGGTTTGATTTTATTGCAGCAATAGTTTTTAACCATTGATAATGGCGGGCTTTATCTAAAGCATCAATTTCCGCAAAATCAGATGAAAGTTTTAACCGTTTATTGGGATCAATGGTTTTAAGATTATTCGTAGCGGGAATAACTTTTTTAAGTTCTTCATCTGATAACAAAACATCCGGTTGATGACGATTTTTTACAAAAAGCGGTAAATAACCGGAGTTGTTTGAGCGGATAATGTCACGATATATGCCGTCAAGGCTGGTTGCCTGAGCATTAAACGCCATAACAAGAATGTCAATCATTAAAAAATAAAGTATTTTTCGCCAAAGCATTACAAAAAATCGTCCCTTTAATTAAACGTTGCAATTATAGATACTTTAGGTTATACAGGTCTATAAATTTTTGCGCTTTATAAACAAATAAGAAAGGGTAAAGTCTTGAAAAATTTTTATGAGTCAATAAGCCAAATGATTGGTAAAACACCTATGTATCATTTTGTTAAGTTGCAAAACAAATTGGCATTAAAAGCTGATATTTTCGGGAAATGCGAATTTTATAATCCGTTGTTTTCAATAAAAGATAGGGCGGCTTTACAAATGATTGAGGTTGCTTTAGAGGGTAAAACCGGAAATCAAAATGTTATTGTAGAAGCAACTTCGGGTAATTTGGGTGTGGCAATGGCGGCGATTTGCGCGCAAAAAGGAATTAAGGCGATGGCAATAATGCCGGAGGATACGGCAATTGAAAAGATAAAAATTATAAAATATTTCGGTGCTGATGTGGTGTTAACACCAAAGGAAGACGGTATGCAAGGAGCAATAGCAAAAGCACAGATGTTGAGTCAAAAATCACCGGATGTTATTTGGTTGAGACAATTTGAAAATAAAGCAAATCCCGAAGCTCATTTATTTAATACGGCTGTAGAAATCTGGGATGATATGAATGGCGAAGTTGACGGGATTATTTCGGCGGTGGGAACAGCCGGAACTTTAAGTGGAACAGCCAAAGCATTGAAAAGCTCGAATCCTGATTTGAAGATTATTGCGGTGGAGCCGTTGTCAAGTAATGTTTTGAACGGAGGTAAGAAAGGTCAACATCGAATTCGTGGAATCGGAGCAGGATTTGTTCCGCCTTTTTATGAAAAAGATTTGGTTGATGAAGTGATTGATGTTGAAGATAATGATGCCTGGGATATGGCAAGATTGGTAGCACAAACCGAAGGTTTGCCGATTGGAGTTTCGGCTGGAGCAGCAATGGTTGCTGCGGTGGAATTAGCCCAAAGAGAAAGTTTTTCATGTAAAAAACTGGTTGTAATTTTGCCTGATGCTATTAACAATTATATTTCAGAGTTATGATTATTAACGATACTTAAAATTGACTTGCAATTATATTAAAATTCGCTTAGTCTTTGGGAAAAAATAATATTGAAGATGAATACGTTATGAAACCTACTTCGATTTTAGGACGCTATGTAAGTCGCCAGTTATTAGTTAATTTTTTGGCGGTATTGTTTATGATTTTAGGCGTCATATTTTTGTTTGAAATGGTGGAGCGGATAAGGCGAGTTTCCGGTAGTCCGGAATTCGGGTTGCTGTTTGCTTTACAAATGGCAATAGCCAGATTACCAAAAACAGTGGAACAGGTTTTCCCTTTTGTAATGATGATTGCTGCAATGGTAACATTTTGGCGGTTGGGTAAAACCAGTGAATATGTGGTAATGAGAGCGGCAGGAGTATCTGTGTGGAATTTTTTGCTGCCGGTTTGTATAGTAACTCTGATTGTAGGGTTGATTAATGTTATGGCGGTTAATCCGGTTGCGGCCAGTTTGTATGAGATGTATGAAACTTTGGAACGGCGATTTGATACTAAAGATCCGCGAGCAATGGTGTATTCGGAACAAGGTTTGTGGATAAGAGAGGCTATAGATGAAGACAAAACTATGGTATTACAAGCTAAAAAAATACAGCATGAAAAAGATGGTTTGTTATTGCGCGGGGTGGAATTAATCGAACTTGATAATAAATCACAACCGTTAAGATATATAGATGCTTTTGCAGGAGTTTTAGGTGAGGGATTTTTCAGCCTTAAAGATGTGAGAATATATAAAGCGGGGAATCCGATTGAAAAATTGGGCGAAATGAATTATAAAACAGTGTTGGATTTGGATAAAATAGAAGATAGTTTTACAGAGCCGGAAGCAATATCTTTCTGGAGTTTGCCTAAAGTAATAAATTTTTATGATAAATCTGGTTTTGCGGTGCAACGACATCAAATGAGATTTTGGTCATTGTTTGTGTCTCCGTTATTTTTGGTTACGATGGTTTTATTAGCGGCAGTGTTTGCCTTGCGACCTTCGCATCGTCGCGGTGGGGTGATGTTTTTGATTGTCGGAGGAATTATTGCCGGATTTTCAACTTATTTCATGTCACAATTGGTTTATGCTATGGGAGTGAGTGATAGTTTACCGGTATTTTTAGCGGTAATTGCGCCAACTATAATTACCGGTTCGATTGCAATACCGGTTTTGATGCAATTAGAAGGCGAATAAGAGGGTACGAATCTTTAGAGAAAATTCGAAGAAGCCTTTTTGCAACTTTCAGTTGCTCAGGGGTGACAGGTTTTGTTTACCGAGGAAAGCCTTGCTATTGTTTGCTATGATATTAAGGGTGGGGGAGAGAGCTGATTGAGGCAGGACAATAAAGGGAGTTTGTTTTTGAGCAAGAAAATGCTTGCAAAGTAAAAAAAATGTAGTATAAGGCGAATGAAAGTTCTTTGACACCCCTGGAGGTCAGAGAAAGAATGTTTAATTTTTTATAAGGAAGTCAAAAAAATGATTACATTTAATGCAGAAAAAAGAGAGAAAGCAGGTAAGGGGGCAGCTCGGGCTTGTCGTCGTGAGGGTCGCATTCCTGCCGTTATTTATGGCGGAAAACAAGAACCTTTGATGGTTTCTTTGCATCCGGTAGAATTGGAAAAAGCTTTGGAAGAAAAAGGCTTTTATCAATCGGATATAGAAGTTGTTTTGGATGGAAAGAAGATTAAGGTTGTTTGTAAAGATGTTCAATTTCATCCTGTTTCCGATAGGCCTATTCATGTTGATTTTATGAGAAAGTAGGTTTTTGATAAAATATCAGGGCAGAGGATGGCAAAAAAAGTTCTCTGCCTTTTTTTATGGAAGATATAAGATGTTTTTGATTGTAGGATTGGGAAATCCGGGAAAAGAATATGAAAATACACACCATAATGCTGGGTTTATGGTGATTGATGCTTTGGCAAGCGAATATGGGTTTGGAATTTTTAAGGAAAAGTTTGACGGCTTGATTGCTGAAGGAAAAATCGGCAGAGAAAAAGTTTATTTATTAAAACCGCTTACTTTTATGAATTTATCAGGAAATTCGGTGGTAAAAGCAGCTAATTTTTATAAAATTTTACCTGATAAAGTGATAGTAATTCATGATGATATGGATTTGCCGATAGGTAAGGTAAAAGCTAAAATCGGTGGCGGATCCGGTGGTCATAACGGCATTAAATCAATAGATGCTGCAATTACACCTCAATATAATCGGATTAGAATTGGTATCGGACGTGCAGTTGGGGCGGCACAGGATCCGGTGGATTTTGTGCTTTCTAAATTTAGCAAAAGCGAATTGAAAGAATTGGAAGAAAATATAAGTGTGGTTTGTAAAAATTTGCCGATATTATTGGAAAAAGGGATAAATGAGTATTCTTCCCAACTGGGAATGCTGTTTAAGGGCAATCATAATAAAGTTTGATAAGGGTTATTATCAATGATATCCGGAGTTATGCCTTGACCATGTATTTCGCGTCCGGAGGGGGTTTGAAAATAGCCGGAAGTTACGGCAAGAACTCCGCCGGATGGAAGTAAGATAAGTTTTTGAGTAGAGCCTTTACCGAAAGTTTTTTCTCCTAATATGGTGGCGCGTCCTTGTTCTTGGAGTGCTGCAGCTAAAATTTCGGCGGCCGAGGCGGTTTGTCCGTCTGTTAGAATCTCAATGGTTTTGTGGGAAAATAGTTCATTTTCATCAGCAGTATAAAAAATTTGTTTTAGCGGATCTTTACCGTGAGTTGAGGCAATTATGCCATCGTTTAGAAATAAATCGGCTATTTTTATTGCTTCGCCGGCCATGCCGCCCAAACATCCGCGTATATCAATAATAAGTTTGGATACATCGGGATGTTTTTTAAGAGAATCGGTCAGGTCATGTTTAGTTTGTTTGTTAATGGCTGTAATTTTTACATACAATGTAGTGTTGTCTAATAAACGGTCACTACAATAACGCTTATTTCGTTTTACCAATCCGCCGGCATCATCAATACTGGCATAAAATTCCGAATCGTCATCCAAAACATTAAGCATGGCTTTGCCGAGACTGTCGGTAATTTGGAAACTTTTTTCATCTGCTTTGGGAGATGATTGCAGAGCGGCAGATATAATGTCGGCGGTTGTTTTGCCCCAGGCATCAGCATCATTATCATCAGGTTTGTTGACAACTTTAATAACTTTGCCTCGATAATAAAGGCTTAGACGATTGTTATCGTTAGCGAGGCGAAGGTTTGAGTCGATGGTTTGAAGTCCTTTAAGAGATGTAACGGCTAATTGGGCAACGGAAATGTCGCGTATATAGTTTGATTGAACTTGATGGTAAATATTTTTCCAATCAGCGGCATCATCGGCAACGGCAATTTGGCAAAACAAGAAAGAAATAAAAAATATAAAATATTTTATCATTTGAGAACAGCCTGCAAAACGGTGTGATCAGATGGATTTACTGACAGGCGCGGATTTTTGTTAACATCTACGGAAATAACCCTATCAAAGGCTAGAGAATTCATCCAAAGATAGTCAATACGCATACCTAAATCATTTTGCAAGACGGCTCCGGCATAATTCCAAAAGGTGTAGCCGATATCTTGGGGATGAAGGGTGCGAAAAGCATCAAAATACCCTAATAATTCAAAGGCACGAAGTCTTTGTCTGACTTCAGGGCGAAACAAAGCATTATTTTTAAAAGCTGCAGCGTCGTAAACATCATTTGCGGTCATAATTACATTGAAATCACCGCCTAAAATCACCGGCTGTTGTAATTCTAACAATGATTGAGTGTAATTATAAAATGCTTCCATCCAACGTAATTTATAGTCAAATTTTTCGGTGTTGCTGGGATCATTATAAGGTGGATTGCCGTTGGGGACATAGA